>NZ_SDIG01000041.1:0-40464 GCF_004122755.1 Streptomyces sp. TM32 | reverse complement strand
GCCGGACCCCTGGTCCTGGAACTGCTGCCGGGCGCGGGGCGGAGGTAGGAGAGGTAGACCTCCTGGAGCTCGGGCAGCAGCGCCAGGGACGTGAGGTCGACGGGGGCGTCGAGCACCCCGTAGAGCTGGAGTTTCCGGACGCCGGGGAAGGCCGGGAGGACCGAGGTCAGCAGGGTGCTCAGGTGGGGGGCGGGCTGGCGTGCATTATTGAGGATGCTGAGGGTTTTCACCTGGGGGAGCTGGAGGCCGGCAGGGACGCGCAGGGTGACACCATCGTCCGCCACGCCGAAGGAAAGCGTGTCCAGTGAGTTCAGTGAGGCCAGTTCGCCCCACTGTTCCTCGGCGAAGCCCTTGGTGAGGCGCTGCAGATGAAGGCTCTGCATATGGGGCCAGCGCTCCAGACCGGTGAATGCGGAGCCAAGGGGCAGACCGAGGCCCAGGTGCCGTAACGGGGCGTCCGCGGGTAGTGCTTCCAAGCCACCCGCTGGGAGTCGGGTGTACAGACTCAATTGGCGTATGTGGCGCAGGCGAGCGAGTCCGTGCGGAGTCGGCAGGGGTTTGTCTGGCGGCCCGGAGATGCCCAGCCAGTCGAGGTGAAGGTCCGCGAGCGGTGCGACGCTTTCGACCCCGGGACAGTGCCAGAGCGACAGCGTGTCCAGGGACGGAAACCCGTGGAGGAAGTCGAGTTCGCTGATCTCTGGATTGTCCGAGAGGTCCAGGACTTTGACCGGCCCGGGCATCAACGCATCGTGGAGTTCGCGGGAGGTGAAGGGGCCGCTGACCATGATGCGGGGGCGACCGCCAAGTGCTTTGAGGGCACGCAGCTCGGGGCGTGAGGTGACGGTGACGTTCACGCCGGTGTCGAGGTGCTGCATGATTTCCCGGGCATACCGGTCCGTATCGAAGTGCGGCCAGGACAGCGCGAGTTGAAATGCCACACGTTCGTTCCGATGGCCCCGGAACCGCTTCATGACCTCCAGCGCCGCGTCCGAAGCAAGGAGTGCGGCCGTGGCCACCACCTCCTGTGCCTCATCGTCCTCCAGCCCTTCCGGGCCCGGCAGCAGTTCCAGGACCAGGGGTCCGGCCGTGGCCAGCAGCTGTGACTCCTCGCGGGTGCGCGGCGGCAGAATCGCCCGGGCTCGCTCCTGCACCTCCTCCCGCACCCGCGGATCCAGCTCCGCCGCGTGCTCCAGGCAGGCCATCGCGAGCAGGTGGATACGCAGCCGGGCGGCATCGTCCGCGAGACGGTCGCCCTGGGCCACCAATTCCCCGAGAATCTCCGCCCGTTCCCGCGGCCGCGCATGCGCCACCGCCATCCGGATCACGTCCTCCCACTGGGAGTCCTCCGCCTGCGCGACCAGCAGTCCGAAGTCCCCGTCCTCCACGGCGGCCTTGGCGCCGAGGTAGTCCTGGAAGGTCCGGTGGACGAAGTCGACCGAGCCGGGCGCCGGTTGGCGGAGCAGACCGCTGCGCAGCAGCAGATGGCGGAAGACCGCCGCCGCGTCGCCCTGCTCCGCGGCGGCGGGTACGGCCGGCAGCGCCTCGCCGACGATCCGCTCCGCCCGGTCCCGGTCGAGTTCCGTACGGCCGTTGCGGATCAGCCAGTAGGCGAGCCGCTGGAGGAGCTGGATCTGCGGCTCGTCGCTCAGCTCGATGCCCGTGGGGGCGCCCATGTCGCGTTCGCGGTCGCGGCGGGAGAGCAGCATGCCCAGGGCCGCGTCGTACAGCTCCTTGCGGCCGGTGGGCAGATAGCCGCGGCGGTCCCGGTGCAGCGCGCAGATCAGGCCGCACATGAGGGGGTTGGTGGCGAGCCGGGCGAGGTCCTGTTTGGTGTGCACGGCGGCCAGGAGGGACTGCTCGTAGGCGTCGAGGCGTTCGGGGTCCTCGGCGTCGCAGCGGGCCGCGTCGTGCCAGCGGCCGATGAACGCGGCGACCTCGGCGCGGCTCATGGGGGAGAGCGTCAGCTCGCCGAAGCCGTCGGCGGCGAGCCAGTCGTCGCGTACGGCGGAGGGGCGGGAGGTGACCATCCACAGGTTGTCCGGGAAGGCGTCGAGCAGATCGCGCAGCCAGCGGCGGGTCAGCTCGCGCTCGCGCTCGGGGATCTCGTCCAGGCCGTCGACCAGCAGCAGTGCCCGCCCGGAGGCCAGCACGCGGTCGACCCAGCCCTCGGGCTGCGAGCCGGAGACGGGGCAGCCGACGGCCGCGAGGAAGTGGCCGGGGGAGGGCAGGGCGGCGCCCTCGCGGGTGAGGGTGCGCAGGGGGAGGACGAAGGGGATGCGGCCGTAGAGGTGGGGGAGGGCGGTCTCGCCCGGCGCCTTGGTGCAGGAGACGGCCAGCCACTGGACCAGGGTGCTCTTGCCGGAGCCGGCGACGCCGCGCAGCAGCAATCGGTCGCGCCCGGCCAGGGCCTGGTCGGCGGGGACGGGGCCGGGGAGGGGGACGGCCGGGCCGGTCCGGGGGCCGCCCGCCGCGTCCCAGGGGGCGCCGGTGGTGACCTCGCGTGCCGGGGTGGCCGTCGCCTCCAGGCTCATGTACGCGGCATCCAGCGGCCACCGGTCCGGGGAGTGGGCGAGATCGATGCCGTAGATGGTCAGCCGGCTGTGTTTGCGGGCGATGTACGTGAGATAGCCGCGCTCGAAGGCGGCGTCGGCGGCCCGCGGGGACGGATGCCGGTCGAGGAACTCGTCGATGAGCGTGATCAGGCTGTCCAGGCTCCGGCTCTGCTGGACCAGGGTGCGGGCCACGAAGGTCGACCGCTGGGTGAAGAAGTGCACGATGTGCAGACAGGCCGTCCCGAGCAGGGTGGCGTGCAGCAGCTCGCCGTCCCGGGAGAGGCCGCGGACGGCATGCGGGCTCGCCGCCTCCAGGCGTTCGGCGAGGGCGGTGGCACCCAGGCGGACGGCCTGTACGTCGTCCATGTCGAGGTCGCCCAGGCCGCGCAGCGTGGTGGCCAGGGCCTCGGCCACCGCCCGCTCCTCGTCCTCGGCCAGGGGACGCTCGCCGGGCCCGGCGGTCCGTACGGCCCGGGCCACCAGCTCCGCCGCGATCTTGTGCAGGTCCTGGTCCGACAGGGTCCGCCGCTCGCCCTTGAAGCTGACCAGCCCGGAGACCCGTACCGGCTTCGCCACCAGCCCGGCGCCCGGCCCCTCCTTGACGAAGAGCTTCCTGACGAGCGGCGCGACCACGCCGGAAGCGAGTCGGACGCCCACTGCTGACGGGTCCATCGTGCGGTCCGCCCTCCCCCGTGGCCGGTGCTGTGGTCCGGCCAGGCTAGAGCGGATGCCGGGGCCCCGGGGTGGGGTTCCGCCAGGTTCGTGCGCGCGGCGGTGTGCGCACAAAGGTGTGGCGCCCGTCACGGAATTCTCTGCCGTAATGGCTTCCGAATTGATTCCCGGCGGTCCGTGCGTAACCCGCGTCACAGCATTCCAAGTAGCCCAGGTCACACGGAAAAGGCATTTGATCTTGCCTGCTCGTGACATGGCACACAGGCGATTTCTGCCCTACTAAAGAAATTAGGGGAGGGCGGGGGCGGTGGATCGGGGGTTGCCGAGGACGCGGGCGCGGGGCGCGGGCGAGATAAGCGCCAGGTGAGGTGCCGCCCGTGCAATGGAGGGGTAAAGGGGCAGCTCAGAGGCGCTCTTGTGGGCACTGGTAACACCCTAGTTGTCCCATTTTGACGGTTTCATGCAGGGGTCGGACGCGGAGTCAAGGCCCGGATTTGACCGGCCTTTGATACGGGCCGGGTTAGTAGAAAGGCCCCTTGGCGGGGCGGCGCAGGCGGGTTACCAAGGTGTGGCGCTCCCGGTCCGCAGCCGGGAAACCAATCAATTCCCTGGATTCCCTGGAGGAAAAACCCGCATGTCGAAGTTCGCCGCTCTCCGTAATTCGAAGAAGTCCGCGCTGCGCAATCGCGTCGCCATTGTCGCCGCCGGTGTCGGCATGACCGCCGCACTCGGCGCCGGTATCGCCACCGCCGCCGACGCGGGTCTGCAGCACCTCACCTCGGGCGTCGGTTCGGCCGTCACCGCGCAGGCCGACGCGCAGGCCAAGTCCGCCGCGCACGCCAAGTCCGCCGCGGCCAAGGCCAAGAAGAACGCGGCCAAGAAGCCCAACGCCTGGGTCAAGCCGGTCGACAAGTACACGCTGGGTGAGCCCTTCGGCATCCCCGGCAGCCACTGGGCGCACAAGCACAGTGGTCAGGACTTCGTCGTGCCGACCGGCACCGCGGTCAAGGCCGTCCACAAGGGCACCGTCGTCAAGGCCGGCCCCTGGGGTGGCGGCGACGGCCCGGCGTACGGCAACGCCATCGTGATCCAGCACGAGAACGGCACGTACACCCAGTACGCCCACCTGTCACGGATCGAGGTCCAGGTCGGTCAGCAGGTCGGCACCGGCCAGCAGATCGCCAAGTCCGGCAGCACGGGCAACTCCACCGGCCCCCACCTGCACTTCGAGGTCCGCACCGGCCCCAACTACGGGTCGGGCATCGAGCCGACCGGATTCCTGCGGGCTCACGGCGACGCCGTCTGAGCTGAGTCCGGCCGGGCTGGCCGGCGGCTCGGCGGGTTTGCCGCCGTGACCAGTTCTGTGGCGACCTCGAGGACGGCCTTGCGCTTCTCCTCGGGGTCGCCTTCCACGTGCTGCATCGCGAACATGCCCGCGTGCATGGAGAACAGCGCCGTGATGCAGCGCACCTGATCCGTCAGCTCCGACCCGGGCTCCTTCAGGAGGTCGAAGAGCGTCAGCATCCGCTCCTTGAAGCCCTCACCGATGCTCAGGTCGCGCACCGCGGCCTGGTTCTCCTGGAGGAAGCGGAAGAACGGCCCGGCCGACCGCAGGGCCTCGCTGTAGCGGCGGATGATCTCCTGCTTGGTCTCCAGGGTGCGGGGCTGCTCCCCGGCCCAGGCGATCAGCTCGTCGATGGGCCCGGTCAGGTCCTGGAACAGGCTGATGACGAGGTCTTCCTTGGTCTTGAAGTGGTAGTACAGCGCCGCCTTCGTGACCTCCAGCTGTTCGGCGATCTCGCGCAACGAGGTCTTCTCGTAGCCCCGTTCGGAGAACAGCTCCAGAGCGACGTCCTGAATGCGCTGACGGGTGTTCCCCCTGCGCCCTTGTGTGCTCATCGTGCTCTCCTGCGTCGTCGGTACTGGTCAGAGGGGTGCCCCGTGGGGCCGGAGAGAAACTTACTTGACGCCCGGCAAGTTGGCCCTTACCTTCAACACCGTACTGAACTAGCCGGGCGGCAAGTAAGTGGGAGTGGGTAATGGGGAAGTCGCAGTCTGCGACCCCGACGGGGGACGGACGAATAGCGGCCTCGGCGGCCAGAACGGACGCCGGGCCGGGCACGGGGGAGAAGCAGCCGGCCGGCGTACGGGTGGTGCTCTTCGCGTTGATGATCGCGATGCTGCTCGCGATGCTGGACAACATGATCGTCGGCACCGCGATGCCGACGATCGTCGGTGAACTGGGCGGGATGGACCACCTGTCCTGGGTGGTCACCGCGTACACGCTCGCGACCGCGGCCTCGACGCCGATCTGGGGCAAGCTCGGCGACATGTACGGGCGCAAGGGCGTCTTCCTGTCGTCCATCGTGCTCTTCCTGATCGGCTCCGCGCTGTCCGGCATGGCGCAGGACATGGGGCAGCTGATCGGCTTCCGCGCGGTGCAGGGTCTGGGCGCGGGCGGGCTGATGGTCGGCGTCATGGCGATCATCGGCGATCTGATTCCGCCGCGGGAACGCGGCAAGTACCAGGGCATGATGGCCGGGGTCATGGCCGTCGCGATGATCGGCGGACCGCTGGTCGGCGGCAGCATCACCGACCACCTCGGCTGGCGGTGGAGCTTCTACATCAACCTGCCGCTCGGTGCGATCGCGCTGGTGATGGTGACCGCGGTGCTGCATCTGCCGAAGAAGCGCTCGCAGACCCGGATCGACTACGTCGGCGCCGCGCTGCTCACCCTGGGCATCACCTCGCTGGTGCTGATCACCACCTGGGGCGGCACCGAGTACGACTGGCTGTCCGGCCAGATCATCGGCCTCGGGGTGCTCGGCCTCGTGGCGCTCGCCCTCTTCGTGCTGGTGGAGCGCAAGGTCAGCGAGCCGGTGCTGCCGCTGCACATCTTCCGTAACCCCAACTTCTCGCTGGTCACCCTGATCGGCTTCCTGGTCGGCTTCGTGATGTTCGGGTCGATGACGTTCCTGCCGCTGTTCCAGCAGACCGTGCAGGGCGCCTCGGCCACCAACTCCGGTCTGCTGCTGCTGCCGATGCTGCTCGCGATGATGGCGGTGTCGCTGTTCGCCGGGCGGGTGACCACCAAGACCGGCAAGTACAAGATCTTCGTCGTGGTCGGCGGTGGGCTGATCACCGCGGGCCTGGCTCTGCTGTCCCTGATGGACACCGGCACCACCCGCTTCACCTCGGGCGTCTACATGGCGGTGCTCGGCGCCGGTATGGGCTTCCTGATGCAGACCACGATGCTGATCGCGCAGAACAGCGTGGAGATGAAGGACATGGGCGTCGGGTCGTCCTCGGCGACCCTCTTCCGCACGATCGGCGGCTCCTTCGGCGTCGCGATCTTCGGTGCGATCTTCACCCACCAGGTGCAGTCCACGATGGTCGAGCGGATCGGTGCGGCCGGTGCGAAGGTCACCGGCGGCGGGGCCCAGATGGACCCGAAGGGCCTGGCCAAGCTCCCGCCGATGATCAAGGACGCCTACGACCACGCGGTGGCCGCCGGCACCCACCACGTCTTCCTGTGGGGCGCGGCGATCAGCATCGTCGGCTTCGCCGCGGCCTGGTTCCTCAAGGAGGTGCCGCTGCGCGGCGCCCCGACCCCAGCTGCCGAGAGCCCGGAGGGTGGGGACGCTCCGGTGGACCGGGTGGCGGTGGCGGAGCCCGTCTGACCCGGCCCCCGTTCTCGGCCCGCGGCGGCCCCCGGCACCTCGGTGCCGGGGGCCGCCGTGCTGCGTCCGGGCGGAACCGGGCGGTGCGGGAGCGGGCGGTGCGGGAGCGGGCCGGCCGACCACCGCGGCGCGGGTCACCGGGACGACCGGCGTCGCCGCCCCGTCAGCGGTCCGGAAGCCGGCTGACTCAGCGGTCCGGAAGCTGTATGACGGGGAAGCTGCCCGTATTGGTGGGGGCGTTCTCCGGGAGCCAGAGGACGGAGACGGCGCCGGTCGAGCCGTCGGTGAGTTCATCGGCGTTGCGGAAGGTGAGGCGGGCGCCCAGGACGCGGGCCTGGCCGGCCGCGATGGTCAGGCCCAGGCCGTGGCCGCGGCCGGCCCGGTCGCTGCTGCCGGTGCGGAAGCGGCTCGGCCCCTCCCGCAGCAGCGCCTCGGGGAAGCCCGCACCGTGGTCGCGGACCCGCAGGACCCGGCCCTCGACGGTGACCTCGATCGGCGGCCGGCCGTGCCGGGCTGCGTTGGCGATGAGATTGCCCAGGATCCGCTCCAGGCGGCGCGGGTCGGTGGTGACCTCGGCCTCCCGGGTGACCTCGACGCCGATGCCGGGGTCGAGGGCGTGCACCCGGCGGGTGACGAACTCGCCGAGCACGACGTCCTGGAGCTCGGCACGCTCGGCATGGCCGTCCAGTCGGGCCACTTCCAGAACGTCCTCGACGAGGGTGCGCAGCGCCTGCGCCCGGTCGCGGACCAGCTCGGAGGGGCGGCCGGGCGGCAGCAGTTCGGCGGCGGTGAGCAGCCCGGTGACCGGGGTGCGCAGTTCGTGTGCGATATCGGCGGTGACCCGCCGCTCGGCCTCGATGCGCTCCTGGAGGGCGTCCGACATGGCGTCCACGGCCCAGGCGAGATCGTCGGTCTCGTCGCGGACCCGCCCGCTGCCGACCTCGTCGCGGATGCGGACCGAGGTGTCGCCGTCGGCGAGCTTGCCGGCGGCCGCGGCGGCCTTGCGCAGCCGCTGGGAGAGCCGCCCGCCGACCAGTACGCCCAGTGCGCAGCCGCCGACCACCACCGCGGTCGAGCCGATGACCAGCGCCTGGTCCAGGTCGTCCAGGACGGCGAAGCGGTCGGGGTAGTGGTCGTGGACGGAGAGCACCCGGCCGTTGCTGAGCGGCGAGGCGGCCCACACCTCGGGGGCGGTCTGCCCGGTGTCCTGGAGGTAGGTGGCGCGCTTGTTCTTGGCGACCTCGTCCCGCAGCGGCTCCGGCAGCTCCGGATCGTTGATCTTGGCGCCGTACAGCAGCCGGTTGGTCGACTGGAAGACCCGCTGGATGAAGTCGAGCCGCTCGATCTGCACATCGCGGCTGTTGTCGAGCATGGAGTGCCGGGCGGCGTTGTGCACGACAAGGCTCAGCGCGACCGCGACCAGTGCTCCGACGAGCGCGATCGCGGCGCTGAGCTTCCATCTCAGCCCCGTCCGCAGGGCCAGCCTGACCACCGGAGGTGTCAGCCTCTCAGCTTGTATCCGAAGCCGCGGACCGTCTCGATCCGGTCCTGGCCGATCTTGCCGCGCAGCCGCTGGACATGGACGTCCACGACGCGGGTGTCGCCACCCCAGCCGTAGTCCCAGACCCGCTCCAGCAGCCGGTCGCGCGAGAGGACCGTACCCGGTGCGTGGGAGAACTCCAGCAGCAGCCGCATCTCGGTCGGCGTCAGCGCGACGTTCTCGCCGCCCTTGCGCACCTCCATGCCCTCGGTGTCCACCTCCAGATCACCGAAGCGCAGCAGCGTCTCGGCGGGGTCCGCCGCCTCCGCCCGGACGGCGGCGGCGCCGTCCGGACCGCTGGCGTGACCGAAGCGGCGCAGCACGGCGCGGATCCTGGCGACCAGCACCGCGCCGTCGAACGGCTTGGTGACGTAGTCGTCGGCGCCGGCCTCCAGGCCGAGCACCACGTCGATGGAGTCGGCGCGCGCCGACAGCATGATCACGGGGACCGTCGACTCATCGCGGATCCGCCGGCACAGGCTGACGCCGTCCAGCCCCGGCACCATCACATCGAGCAGCGCGATGTCGGGGCGGTTGGCGCGGAACGCCTCCAGGCCCGCGAGCCCGTCGGGCATCGCGGTGACCACGAATCCGTCCCGCTCCAGCGCGAGCTGGGTGGCTTCGCGGATGACGTCGTCGTCCTCGACGAAGAGCACATGAGTCTCGGCCATGCCGTTGTCTCAACCCTCCGATGCCGTGCCGTCGTCCGGCGTGGCCTTGTTGTAGTCCGTGTGAGAGCTGGTGTGCTGGATGAAGTGGCCGCCTTTCCAGCGGTAACTGATCACGTCCTCGCCGGAGGGGCAGCACACCTTGTCGCGGGCGGCGTAGGTCTGCCGGGAGACCTCCAGCTCGCCCTTGTTGATGCCGGCGTACACCGACGGCTCTTCATTTCCGTACACCTCGTCGTACCCGCCCTGCGCGCCACTGCGCTTGCGGTAGACGTACGAGCCGATGCCGACGGAGTCCGCGCAGGTCATGACGTTGACGATGATATCGGGGGAGGAGTTGCCGGTCAGGGAGGCGTAGGTCACCTCGACCGGGTACGCGTCGGCGGCGCACGGCTTGTAGAGGGTCTTCTTCACATACGCGCCGACCTTCGGGTCGCCCCGCAGCAGCTGGACCGCGTTGACCTTCTGGCCACGGGGGGTCGAGGCCGGGGTGGGGGTGGTGCTCACCGCACCCTTGGGGGCGTGGGTGGGGCCGGCCGACCCCTCGCTGCGCACGCCCTCGCCCCCCGGATTGCATCCGGCCAGCAAAAGGCCGACGGCGGCCACTCCTGCCGTGGCCGCGCCGCCTCTGGTCAACCCGATCCTGGTCAACCTGTTCCTGGACAATCCGCTCCCGCTCACCGTGCTGCTCGCACAGCTGCCGTTCCCGATGCTGTTCCTGTTGTGATTGTCGCGCGTCGGACTGTGAGCCGTGAGGCGCCTGTCGATGTGTCTGCTTTGTCGGATAAAGACGCGATTTTGGATGTGTGCGGCGCCGTGCGGTGGGACCTGGGCCGTGCGCCGCCGGTCAGGCCGCGCACCGCTCCTGCTCCCGCCCCCGCTCGCCGCGCTCCAGCATCCGGGCGTCGATGTCCCGCATCTGGAGCTCCTGGCGCAGCCGGGCGAGCGCGCGGTGCAGGGTGCTCTTCACGGTACCCGTGGACATGCCGAGCGCCGCCGCGGTCTCCTCCGTGCTCATCTGCTCCCAGTGCCGCAGCACGACGACGCTGCGCTGCTTGGGGGCGAGCACCCCGAGGATGTCCATCAGCAGGGCGCGGTCGGCGCGCTGCTCGGTGCCGTCGTCCACGCTCGCGTCCGGGAGCTGCTCGGTGGGCACCTCCTCCAGCTTGCGCGCCCGCCACCACTCGGTCCGCGTGTTGATCATGACGCGGCGGAGGTAGGCGTCGGCCAGTGACTTGTCCGCGATGCCGTCCCAGCGGCCGTAGGTGCGGACGAGTGCCGTCTGCAGGAGGTCCTGGGCGTCGACCGGGTCGGGCACCAGGCGACGGGCGCTCCGCAGCAGTGCCTCCTGCCGCGTCCGCACGTACTCTTCGAAGTCCAGTACCTTGCCGCCGCTGGTCGCCATCTCGACGCCTCCGATCCGCTTTCGATTCCCCACGTTGGCCGTGCTGGCGGTCATCTCCAGCACGAGGGAGACGCTACGGAGGGGGTGTTGCGGCGTAGTGTGCGTCGGCCCCACAAGGAGTGCACGGAAAACCCTCGGTTGTGTAACAGCCCGCGAGGGGTCATCCCTCGGACGGACGGCGGGTCTCCGGACGTCATACTCCGGGGGGAGAGGCGCCCCCACCGAAAGATCTATGAGGTGTGACGGGGCGGCAATCGCAGTGTGTGAGGGGCGTCTTCGCGTCGCCTCACGGAGCTTTTCGGTCATTGTGCACCGAAAGGTGTTACGGAGTCGGCGAAACCACGGGCGCGGCCACCGCAGCGGCCGCGCCCCTCTGTATGCGGGAGTGGTGAGCGGCGCGTTACGTCAGCGGCAGCCGGTAGCGGCCACCGCCGAGCGGCTCCACCAGACCGTCCGAGACCAGGCCGTCCAGCGCGCGGGCCCGCTGCACCGGCTCGTCCCACACCGCGTCCAGCACCTGCTGCGGCACCGGTGCGACCGCCTCGCGCAACACGGCGAGCAGCTTGCCGCGCACCTGCCGGTCGGTACCGGCGTACGTCTGGATGCGCCGCGGCGGACCGTCGTGCACCGGGGACCCGGCCTGCCGCCAGGCGCACTGCGCGGCGATCGGGCAGCGGCCGCACTCCGGTGAGCGCGCCGTGCACAGCAGCGCACCCAGCTCCATCGTGGCCGCCGCCCAGCGCGCCGCCAGCTTCTCGTCGTCGGGCAGCAGCGCCCGGGCGAGCTTGCGCTCCGCGGCGGTGGTGGCGTTCGGCGGGAACTGGCGGCCGGCCACCGCGCGGGCGAACACCCGGCGCACATTGGTGTCCAGCACCGCGTGCCGCTGCCCGTACGCGAAGGAGGCGACCGCCGCGGCGGTGTACTCGCCGACGCCGGGCAGCGCCAGCAGCTGGGCGTGCTCGCGTGGCACATCGCCGCCGTGCCGCTCCTGTATCGCGGAGACGGCGGCGTGCAGGCGCAGGGCGCGGCGCGGATAGCCGAGGCGGCCCCAGGCGCGCACCGCTTCGCCGGGCGCCTCGGCGGCCAGGTCGGCGGGGCGCGGCCAGCGGGCCAGCCACTGCTCGTAGACCGGCAGCACTCTGCTGACCGGGGTCTGCTGGAGCATGAACTCGCTCACCATCACGCCCCAGGCGCCCGCCTCGGGGCGGCGCCAGGGCAGATCGCGGGCGTGCTCGTCGAACCAGTCGGTGACCGGGCCGTGCAGCGCGGTCCCGTCGGCGGCTCCCGCGGCCGCGTCGGCGGCGGGGGCGGTCTCGGCGGCGGCGGTCGTGGCAGTGGAGGTGACAGGCGTCGAAGTCATGGCACTGCCGATCCTGGCACGTCCGGGGGCGCCCGGGGAACGCGCCGGGCCCGCCCCGCCGCGCGCCCACCCGCACGCAGGACGGCCGGGGGCGCACGGGTGGCGGTTACCGGCGGTATGCGCTAGCCGGTGCGGCGCCCGGGGCGGGGGCCCGCCGCGCGCCGGCCGGCCGCGGCGGGCGAGGATGCGGTCATGGCGGAAAAGACCGGTACGGAAGACGGAAACGGTACGGGCGGGTCGGCCTGCCCGGAGGCGATCCGGCGGGCGCTCGCCGCGCACACGACGATGACGCTGGCGTATACGGACGAGGACGGGCCGCAGGCCTGCGCGGTGCTCTATGCGACCGGCCCGGAGACCGGCGCGGCGGCCGGCGCCGGCGCCGCCGTCCCGGGGCCCGCGCTCTACTTCGTCACCGCGGCCACCACGCGGCACGGCCGGGCGCTGGCCGGGCCCGGCGCCCGCGCCGCGTTCACGGCGCAGCGGGACGGCCAGGAGTGGAGCGGGCTGACCGGGCTCCAGGGCCGGGGGCGCTGCCGCATCCTGACCGGTGCCGACCGGGCCGCCGCCTGGCGGGTCTACCTCGCGCGCTTCCCCTTCGTCGCCGAGAGCGAGCGGCTGCGCGGCGCCCTGGAGCGGACCTCGCTGTGGGAGCTGCGCCCGGACTGGCTGCGGCTGATCGACAACGGCCAGGGCTTCGGGCACAAGGAGGAGTGGTCGCGGGGGTGAGGGCCTCGGGGGCGCAGGGGGCCCTCGACGGCAGGGCGGCCGGGGCGGAACAGCCGTCGGCCGCACGGTCATCGGGCCCCTTCGGGAGGGAAACGCGGCCGGGGTGCCGTCTCCGGGCCGATGATGCGAAAAGTTGCGCCGGATACGGCGGGTACTGGCCAGTGCGGCTGCCGATCTCTCGTAGAGTTTCCGCGTGGGATCACTGCGCAATCCGATCGGGCCGCTTCCCTCCTCCATCTACTGGCGGCGGAGGGCCGTTGCGCTGGCCATCGTCGTCCTGCTCGCCCTTCTGGTGGTGTGGGCCCTCAACTTGGGCGGGGGCGGCGGCAAGAGCGGCGACGAGGGCAAGGACTCGCGCGGCCAGGGACCCGCGACGTCCATCACGCCCGGCCCCTCCGGCAGCGGCCCGGCGATCGGCGAAAAGCCCGGCGGACGCGGGGAGTCGGGCAGCGGCGGCGGATCCGGCTCCGGGGACGGCGCCGGCTCGGCGGGCGGTGACGGCGACTCCTCCGGTGGCGGTGCCGACTCCGGCGGCCCCGGTGGCGGGCCGATCGGCCAGGGCTCCGGCAAGAATGCCGTCGCGGCCGGTTCCTCCCTCCCGAACTGCGTCTCCGACAAGGCCGAGTTGGTCCTGCGCAGCGTCAAGCACTCGTACGCGCCGGGCGCGAAGCCGGAGTTCGAGCTGACGGTCAAGAACTCCGCCGGTGCGGCCTGCAAGGTGGATCTCGGGCAGAAGGCCGCGGTGCTCACGATCACCGACAGCGCGGGCGACGACCGGGTCTGGGCCTCGAACGACTGCCCGTCGGGCACCGCCCCCGCGCTGCTGAAGGTGCCGGCCAAGGGCGCGGTGCAGCGCACCGTCGTGTGGGACCGCCGGGCCAGCGGTCCGCAGTGTGCGACGCCGAGTTCGGCCCTGGTGCCCGCCGGCACGTACCGGATCCAGGCCGACGTCCCGGGGCTGGAGACGGCCCGTACGTCCTTCGAGCTGGCCAAGAGCTGAGCGCCCTGCGGAACGGTGTGACGGGCGGGCTTCCGAATGATCCGGAAGCCCGCTCTCTGTTTGTTTCGCCCGTGGTGATTCCGCCGAGAGCGTGCGCCGCTGGTCCAGGGCGCCGCCGTCCGGCACAGTCGCCGGCATGAAGCTACTGATGCTGGGCGGTACGGAGTTCGTCGGCCGGGCGGTCACCGAGGCGGCGCTGGCGCGGGGTTGGCAGGTGACGGTCTTCCACCGCGGGAACCACGCCCCGCCCCAGGGGGTGACGGCTCTGCACGGCGACCGGGCGGACGCGGCCGGGCTCGCGGCCCTGGAGCAGGGCACCTGGGACGCCGTCGTCGACACCTGGAGCCGTGCCCCGGCGGCGGTGCGGGACGCGGCGCGGCTGCTCGCCGGGCGGGCCGGGCGCTACGCCTATGTCTCCAGCCGGTCGGTGTACGCGTATCCGGCCCCGTACGGGGCCGACGAGGATGCGCCGCTGGTCGCCGGATCCGCCGGCGCCACGACGTTCGACGACTACGCGGCGGCCAAGCGGGGCGGCGAACTGGCCGCGACCGAGGTGTTCGGCAACCGGGCGCTGCTGGTGCGCGCGGGCCTGATCCTCGGGCCGTACGAGAACATCGGGCGGCTGCCGTGGTGGCTGGGCCGGATCGCCCGCGGCGGTCCGGTCCTCGCGCCGGGGCCCCGGGAGTCGGGGCTGCAGTACATCGACGTCCGCGATCTCGCGGAGTGGACCGTCGGCGCCCTGGAGTCCGGGCTCGGCGGACCGTACAACCTGCTGAGCGAGCCCGCGCACGCCACCATGGGCGAGCTGCTGGAGAGCTGTGTGCGGGTCACCGGCGCGGACGCGGAGCTGCGCTGGACCGCTCCGGAGGACATCCTGGCCGCCGGTATCGAGCCCTGGACCGAAATGCCGGCCTGGCTGCCGCCCGGTGAAGCGCGGGGACGCGTTCTTCGGTGCCGACGTGTCCAGGGCCCTGGCGACCGGGCTGCGCTGCCGGCCCGTGGGCGAAACGGTCGCCGACACCTGGGACTGGCTGCGGTCCCTCGGCGGCACGGCGCCCCAGCGCCCGGACCGGCCGGTGCTCGGCCTGGCCCTGGAGAAGGAGGCGGCGGTGCTGGGGTAGCGGGCGCGCCCGGAACCCCTCGCCGCAGGGACGCGCGGGGCCGCGGCTCGTCGCGGCGGGGGGACCGAAGCCGGCCGGGGCCTGTCCGAGGGGCAGCCCACGGAGATCGGAGAGAGACCCCTAGGGCTGATCCAAACGACAGGCCCTAGACGTACCGCTCCAGGATCGACGACTCCGCCAGCCGCGACAGGCCCTCGCGGACCGAGCGGGCGCGGGCCTCGCCGACGCCGTCCACCGTCTGGAGGTCGTCGACGCTGGCCGCGAGCAGCTTCTGCAGCCCGCCGAAGTGGTCGACGAGGCGCTCGATGACCGTGCCGGGCAGGCGGGGGACCTTGGCCAGCAGGCGGAAGCCGCGCGGCGAGACCGCGGAGTCCAGGGTCTCGGGCGAGCCGCTGTAGCCCAGCGCGCGGGCCACGGTGGGGAGTTCGAGCAGCTCGGTGTGGCTGAGGGCGTCCAGCTCGGCGAGCGCCTCGGTGACCGTGCGGGAGCGCTTGGCGGTCGGCTCGGGGACGTAGTCGCGCACGACCAGCTCCCGCTCCGGCTCCACGCCGGCGATCAACTCCTCCAGCTGGAGGGCGAGCAGCCGGCCGTCCGTGCCGAGCTCGACGACGTACTCGGCGATCTCGGTGGCGATCCGGCGGACCATCTCCAGGCGCTGGGCGACCGCGGAGACATCGCGGACCGTGACCAAGTCCTCGATCTCCAGGGCGGAGAGGGTGCCGGCGACCTCGTCCAGCCGGAGCTTGTAGCGCTCCAGGGTCGCCAGCGCCTGGTTGGCGCGGGAGAGGATCGCGGCGGACTCCTCCAGCACGCGGCGTTCGCCGTCCACATAGAGGGCGATCAGCCGCATGGACTGGCTGACCGAGACGACCGGGAAGCCGGCCTGGATCGAGACCCGCTGGGCGGTGCGGTGGCGGGTGCCGGTCTCCTCCGTCGGGATGGAGGCGTCCGGGACGAGCTGGACGCCGGCCCGCAGAATCTTGGTGATGTCCTTGTCGAGGACCAGCGCACCGTCGAGCTTGCACAGCTCGCGCAGGCGGGTGGCCGTGAACTCCACGTCCAGCACGAAGCCGCCGGTACACATGGACTCGACGGTCTTGTCGAAGCCCAGGACGATCAGTCCGCCCGTATTGCCGCGGAGGATGCGCTCCAGGCCGTCGCGCAGGGCTCTACCGGGCGCGACGGCGCTCAGCGAGGCGCGCATCAGGCTCTCGGTGCCGGAACTGCCACCGGCCCTGCCCGGAGTCGATGCCCGGTCGTTGGCTGCCACTGCACTCCTCCGTCGCAAGGTCTGTCGGTCCGCAGGCCGCCCGGCCCATGCTGTGGTTGACGTACCAGCGGAGCGTACGCGGCCGACAGGCAATTCTGCGGTGACGGGCGAGACCAGGGCAAAGTCTACCGGCGTGCGCCCTCTTCCTGTGGGGCCTCCCGGCGGACCCGCTTGGGCAGGACGCTCAGCGCCTCTCCGACGTCGGCGACCTCCAGCACCCGCATGCCGTCGGGGATCTTGCCGGGGTCGGCGGGGACCAGGGCGTGGGTGAAGCCGAGCCGGGCCGCCTCCGACAGTCGGCGCTGGACGCCGGTGACCCTTCTGACCTCGCCCGCGAGCCCGACCTCGCCGATGGCGACGAGGTTCTTCGGCAGCGGGGTGTCACTGGCGGCGCTGGCCAGGGCGAGGGCCACGGCGAGGTCCGCGGCGGGCTCGGTCAGCTTCACGCCGCCGACCGTCGCGCTGTAGATGTCGCGCTTGCCCAGGGCGCTGATCCGGCCGCGCTGCTCCAGGACGGCGAGCATCATCGAGACCCGGGAGGTCTCCAGGCCGGAGGTCGTACGGCGCGGGGAGGGGATCTGGGAGTCGACGGTCAGCGCCTGGACCTCGGCGACCAGCGGGCGGCGGCCCTCCAGGGTCACCGTCAGGCAGGTGCCGGGCACCGGCTCGGCACGGCGGGTCAGGAACAGGCCCGAGGGGTCGGCGAGGCCGGTGATCCCCTCGTCGTGCAGCTCGAAGCAGCCGACCTCGTCGGTGGTGCCGTAGCGGTTCTTGACGCCGCGGACCAGGCGGAGGCGGGCGTGCCGGTCGCCCTCGAAGTGCAGGACGACATCGACGAGGTGCTCCAGCAGGCGCGGGCCGGCGATGGCGCCGTCCTTGGTGACGTGGCCCACCAGGAGGGTCGACATGCCGCGTTCCTTGGAGGCGCGGATCAGGGCGCCGGCCACCTCGCGGACCTGGGCCATGCCGCCGGGCGCCCCGTCGATCTCGGGGGAGGCGACGGTCTGCACCGAGTCCAGGACCAGCAGCGACGGCTTGACCGTGTCCAGATGACCGAGCACCGCCGACAGATCGGTTTCGGCCGCCAGATACAGATGGTCGTCGAGGGCGCCGATGCGGTCGGCGCGCAGCCGCACCTGGCTCGCGGACTCCTCGCCCGTGACATAGAGCGTGCGGTGCGCGTCGGAGGCGGCCTTGGCGGCGACGTCCAGCAGGAGGGTGGACTTGCCGACGCCGGGCTCGCCGGCCAGCAGCACCACGGCGCCCGGGACCAGGCCGCCGCCCAGGACGCGGTCCAGCTCGTCCACGCCCGTGGAGCGGGCGGTGGCCTGCCGGCCGTCGACCTCGCCGATGGGCAGGGCGGCCGTGGTGACCCGGCCGGGCGCGGTCGTGCGCACCGCCGGGGCGCCGCCGAACTCCTCGACCGTGCCCCATGCCTGGCACTCGGGGCAGCGGCCGAGCCACTTCGCGGTGGTCCAGCCGCATTCGGTACAGCGGTAGGAGGGACGCTCCTTGCCCGACGATTTACGCGTTGCCATGGGCTCACCGTAACGGCGGGGTCCGACAACGCGTTCCCGAGCGGGCGCGGAAGCGGGGCCCCGGCGCCGCCGGTGGCACCGGAGAGTGGTCTCCGCGGAGTCCGCCAGCCGCGGAATGGCTGATTCGTGTCCTCTTTTGAGGGATCTGGTCACCCGTAAGGGTTAAAAGTGGCCAACGCGAGCAAGCCGGGCTGCATCATCCGCCTACCGTCGCCGGGGTGATGAGCAGGCCCGAGCACCCCACGCACTCCACCGGCGCACACCGGTCGCGCGGCGACGCGCGGCGCCGGAGCCGGCCGCAGACCTCCCCGCGGCCCGCCCCGGACACCCCGCGCCCCCCGGACACCCGTGACGGCTACGAGCCCTTCCTGGACGGGCTGTTCACCTACTGCCTCTCCGTGCTGTGCGCACACGACGCGGCGACCGCGGTGCTCGGTGAGGTGCTCGCGCTCGCCGACCGGCACCACCACCGGCGGCCCGCCGACCCCGCGCTGCACCGCTGTTGGCTCTACGCCCTGGCCCGCTGGGCCTGTCTGCGCCGGCTCACCGAACGGACCGGGCCGGGCGCCCGGAAGCCGGACACCAAGCACCCCGGCACCGCGGCGCCGGACGCCGAAGCCGCCCGCGACGCCGAGCGCCGGCAGCGTGAACTCGCCGCGCTGGCCTGGCCGGAGGCCGCCGGCACCACCCCCGAGCAGCGGGAGGCGCTGGAGCTCTCGGTGCGCCATAAGCTCTCGGCCGAGGAGGTCGCCGCGGTGCTCGGGGCCGATCCGGTCGCCACCCGCGCGCTGCTGGCCACCGCGTCCTGCGAGGTCGAACGGACCCGCGCGGCGCTGGCCGTGGTGGAGTCCGGCCGCTGCCGCGAGGTCGCGCAACTGGCCGGCGACACCCAGGTACTGCTGGGTCCGGCGCTCAGCCGGGAGCTGGTGCGCCATGTCGACGACTGCGCGGTGTGCCGGCGCACCGCCGAGCGGGCCGCCGCGCCCGGGGCGTGGCCCGGCACCGCGCCGGTGGACCGGGGCACGCTGCCGCTGGTCCCCGCGCCCCGGGAGGCCGTCGCGGGTGCGCTGGCGGCGCTCCGGCCCGCCACGTCGGGCCGGGCGAAGGGGAGGGGCGGTGCGGGAGGTGGCGGCCGGGCAGGTGGGGCAAACGGTTCTCCTCGCTATGACCGCAGCGGATTCCCCGTCGGCCCGCCGCCGGACCGGGTGGCCCGCCGGCGCAGGCTGCGCAGCCGCGCGCTGACCACCACCGTGGTCGCCACGGTCGTCGCGGCGCCGGTGCTGGCCCTGTGGGCGGCGTACCACGGCACGCCGGCCACCGACGAGGCCGCGGACGACTCACCCGCCGTGACCGCCAGCGCATCCCACACCGGGGAGCGGATGGGCGGCCGCCCGTACGAGAACGCCGGCAACGCCAGGACGACGCCCGGGCCCGGCTTCACCACGGGCGACGGGGAGCACGATGTGTCCGTCGAGGTGATCAGCGCGAACGGCACCCCGGAGCGGACGGGCGGGCCGCACGGCCGGCCGGAGTCGGCGGGCCGGCTGGCGGTCGCCGCGCAGCCGAGCGGCCGGACCACGGTGATCACGCTCAGCGCCTCGGGCGCCCACCCCGTGCGCTGGTACGCCGCGGCGGGCGCGGCCTGGCTCCAGATGAGCCATACGGCAGGCACGCTGCGGCCGGGGCAGTCCACCACGATCACGGTCTACATCGACCACGACCGGGAGCCCGCGGGCCACTGGCGGGCCCGGATCGCCATCGAGCCCGGCGGCACCGCCGTCACGATGAAGGGCTACGGCGCGAGCGGCCCGGCTCCCGCGCCGCAGCGGACCAGGTCCGCGCACCCGAGGCCGCGGCCGACGCCGCCGGCCACGACGCCGACGCCCACGCCGACCCCACCGGCTCCGACGTCGACGCCTCCGCCCGCGACGCCGACACCCGCGCCGACCAAGCCCGCGCCGGGCTCCACGCCGTCGAACACCACCCACCCCGCCCGCTGAGCGCGGCCGGCGGCCCGCCGGGTCCCGCGGCGGGCCCGGCGCGCGCTCACTGCTGACGCTGCGGCTTCGGGTCCGCCGGGTGCGGCGCCATCGGCAGCGTCGCCGCCAGCCGCTCCTCGCACAGCTCGACGAGCTTGGCGTAGCCCTCCTTGCCCATCAGCTCGGTGAGCTCCGGCCGGTACGAGACGTACACCGGGTCGCCGGCGCCGTGCGCCGAGGTCGCCGAGGTGCACCACCAGTGCAGGTCGTGGCCGCCGGGGCCCCAGCCGCGCCGGTCGTACTCCCCGATCGTCACCTGGAGGACCCGGGTGTCGTCCGGCCGGTCGATCCAGTCGTAGGTCCGCCGGACCGGCAGCTGCCAGCAGACGTCCGGCTTGGTCTCCAGGGGCTCGCGGCCCTCGCGCAGCGCGAGGATGTGCAGCGAGCAGCCCGCGCCGGCCGGGAAGCCGGGGCGGTTCTGGAAGATGCAGGAGCCCTGCCAGCGGCGGGTCTGCCGGTCGCCGTCCTCGTCCTCCTCGACCCAGCCGGACGTGGTGCCCACGTCGTGGTGCTGCCACAGGTCGGGCGTGAGGCGTGCCACATGCTGCGCGACCCGCTCCTCGTCCTCCTCGTCCGAGAAGTGCGCCCCGAGCGTGCAGCAGCCGTCGTCCGCCCGGCCGGCCTGGATGCCCTGGCAGCCGCTGCCGAAGATGCAGGTCCAGCGGGAGGTCAGCCAGGTCAGGTCGCAGCGGAAGAGTTGCTCGTCGTCGGCCGGGTCGGGGAAGGTGACCCAGGCGCGGGCGAAGTCGAGGCCGACCTCGTCGGCCGCCGCCCCGCCCGGGGACCGTGCCTCCTCGGCCGCCTGAGCGCGCCGCTTTTCTTCCTTCTTCAGCGCTTTTTCGTGCTTCGCCTTTTTCGTCTTTGCCACGAGTCCAGCGTAAGGCGAGCGGCGACGGGCACCGCGCCGACAGGACTGCCCATCGGGGGCAGTAGGTTTCCCCGTATGAGACTCGGTGTCCTCGACGTGGGTTCGAATACGGTCCATCTGCTGGTGGTGGACGCACACCCGGGCGCGCGCCCGCTGCCCGCCTATTCGCACAAGGCGGAGCTGCGCCTTGCCGAACTCCTCGACGAGCGCGGCGCGATAAGCGAGGACGGGGTGGAGCGGCTGGTGGCCACCGTGCTGGAGGCGCTCCAGGTGGCCGAGGACAAGGGCGTCGAGAGCGTGCTGCCGTTCGCCACCTCCGCGGTCCGCGAGGCCACCAACGGCGACGAGGTGCTGCGCCGGGTCGCCGCGGAGACCGCGGTCGAGCTCCAGGTCCTCGCCGGTGAGGACGAGGCGCGGCTCACCTTCCTCGCCGCCCGCCGCTGGCTGGGCTGGTCCGCGGGCCGGCTGCTGGTGCTGGACATCGGCGGCGGCTCGCTGGAGATCGCCTACGGCCTCGACGAGGACCCGGACGTGGCGGTGTCGCTGCCGCTGGGCGCCGGCCGGCTGACCGCGGGCGATCTGCCCGGCGACCCGCCGGACTCCGAGGACGTGCGGACGCTGCGCCGCCGGGTGCGCGCCGAGATCGCCAAGGTGGTGAGCGAATTCACCCGCTTCGGCACTCCCGACCGGGTCGTCGGCACATCCAAGACCTTCCGGCAGCTGGCCCGGATCGCGGGCGCCGCGCGCTCCGCCGAGGGGCTGTACGTCCAGCGGGAGCTGACCCGCAAGAAGCTGGAGGAGTGGGTGCCGCGGCTGGGCTCGATGTCCGCGCAGGAGCGGGTCACGCTGCCCGGCGTGTCCGAGGGCCGCTCGCGGCAACTGCTCGCCGGGGCGCTGGTGGCCGAGGCGGCGATGGATCTGTTCGGGGTCGAGACGCTGGAGATCTGCCCGTGGGCGCTGCGCGAGGGCGTCATTCTGCGGCGGCTGGACCACCTGCCGTAGTGGTGCCCGGACCGGCGGCGGGCCGCGGCCGCCCGGACCTCCTGCCCCGCGCGCAGCCCCGGCCCGTACGCTGTCCCTCGTGACAGAGCCAGTGGTGCGCATCCCGGATGCGAAGGTCGCGCTGTCCACGGCCTCGGTGTATCCGGAGTCGACGGCGACGGCCTTCGAGATCGCCGCCCGCCTCGGTTACGACGGCGTCGAGGTCATGGTGTGGACCGACCCGGTCAGCCAGGACATCGACGCGCTGCGCCGGCTCTCGGACTACCACGGCGTCCCGGTGCTGGCCGTGCACGCGCCGTGTCTGCTGATCACCCAGCGGGTCTGGTCCACGGACCCGTGGGTCAAGCTCCAGCGCGCCCGCAGCGCCGCCGAGCGGCTGGGCGCCTCGACGGTGGTCGTGCATCCGCCGTTCCGCTGGCAGCGCACCTATGCCCGGGAATTCGTCCGCGGCGTCTGGCGGATGGAGCACGAGACGGACGTGAAGTTCGCCGTCGAGAACATGTACCCGTGGCGCTACCGGGACCGCGAGATGCTGGCGTACGCCCCCGACTGGGACCCCACCAACGACGACTACCGGCACTTCACGGTCGACCTCTCGCACACCTCCACGGCCCGCAACGACGCGGTGGAGATGGTGCGGCGGATGGGCGACCGGCTGGCGCATGTGCACCTCGCCGACGGCAACGGCTCCGCCAAGGACGAGCATCTGGTGCCGGGCCGCGGCAGCCAGCCCTGCGCCCAGGTGCTGGAGCGGCTGGCGGCCACCGGCTTCGACGGCCATGTGGTCGTCGAGGTCAACACCCGCCGGGCGATGTCCGCCGCCGAGCGCGAGGCGGACCTGGCCGAGGCGCTGGCCTTCACCCGCCTCCACCTCGCCTCGCCGAACCGGGTCCCGGGCTCGTGAGCGGCAGCGCGAACGGGAACGGGCCGGACGACGCGTCCTCGGAGCCCGCTACGCCGCCGCCGGCCCGCCGCCGGGGCCGCCCCGCCCGGGCCGCCGCCGAGGCCGGTCCCGGCGCCCGTGAGCGGATCCTGGCCGCGGCCCGTACGGAGTTCGCCGAGCGCGGCTACGACAAGACCTCGATGCGCCGGATCGCCAAGGCGGCCGGGGTGGACTCGGCGCTGGTGCACCACTACTTCGGCACCAAGGAGCAGGTCTTCGCGGCCGCCATCGAGCTGACCTTCGCCCCCGCGCTGACCATGCCCGACGCTCTCGCGGGCGGCGGCGCGGACGTGGGCGAGCGGATGGCCCGCTTCATGTTCGGTGTCTGGGAGAACCCGGTCAGCCGGCAGCCGCTGCTGGCGATCATGCGCTCCGCGCTGACCAACGACACCGCGGCGGCCGTGCTGCGCGGGCTGATCGAGCGCCGGATGCTCCAGCGGGTGGCCGGCGAACTGCACGTACCCGACCCGGAGTTCCGGGTGCAGCTGGCCGCCTCCCACCTCATCGGGATCGCGATGCTGCGCTATGTGATCAAGATGGACCCGGTCGCCTCCGCGGACACGGAAGAGATCATCGCCATGGTCGCCCCGGCCCTCCAGCGCTATCTGACGCAGCCCTGACAGCCTCGGGCGAGGCCCGCTCGGGCGTCCCCGAAACGCCCCTGACCTGCACTGACGTCCTCACTCTGCGCTGTCCGCAGTCCGGGCAGCCGTCTCACATCGCGGAGAGGCTGTCCAGATCTTGGATCAAGGGCGTAATCTCGACGGGAGCCCATATATCTGGAGCCCATATATATGACGCCACCCGGTGCCCGGCAGGGCCGGATACCGGAGCCGGCGGTCGTACGGACGTAATCCCGAGGGAGTGACCATCGTGCCCGATCTGAGGTCCCGCACCGTTACCCATGGCCGCAACATGGCCGGCGCCCGAGCCCTTATGCAGGCCTCCGGGGTAGCGCGCGAGGACTTCGGCAAGCCGATCGTCGCGGTCGCCAACAGCTTCACCGAGTTCGTGCCGGGCCACACCCACCTCCAGCCGGTCGGCCGGATCGTCTCCGAGGCGATCCACGCGGCGGGCGGCATCGCGCGCGAGTTCAACACCATCGCGGTCGACGACGGCATCGCCATGGGCCACGGCGGCATGCTCTACAGCCTGCCGTCGCGCGACCTGATCGCCGACTCCGTCGAGTACATGGTCGAGGCGCACTGCGCGGACGCGCTGATCTGCATCTCCAACTGCGACAAGATCACCCCGGGCATGCTGATGGCCGCGATGCGGCTCAACATCCCGACCGTCTTCGTCTCCGGCGGCCCGATGGAGTCCGGCAAGACGACGCTGGTCGACGGCACCGTCCGCACCCTCGACCTGGTCGACGCGATCTCGGACGCCGTCAACGACAAGATCTCGGACGAGGACATCCTCCGCATCGAGGAGAACGCCTGCCCGACCTGCGGTTCCTGTTCCGGCATGTTCACCGCCAACTCGATGAACTGCCTGACCGAGGCGATCGGCCTCTCGCTGCCCGGCAACGGCTCCGTCCTCGCCACGCACACCGCCCGCAAGGCGCTGTACGAGAACGCCGGCCGGACCGTCGTCGAGATCACCAAGCGCCACTACGAGCAGGACGACCACACCGTCCTGCCGCGCAACATCGGCTCCCGCGCCGCCTTCGAGAACGCCATGGCCCTGG
Source organism: Streptomyces sp. TM32 (assembly GCF_004122755.1). Classification (NCBI taxonomy): domain Bacteria; kingdom Bacillati; phylum Actinomycetota; class Actinomycetes; order Kitasatosporales; family Streptomycetaceae; genus Streptomyces; species Streptomyces sp. TM32. The sequence continues at coordinate 16,390 of NZ_SDIG01000041.1, read as the reverse complement.
ACATCGCCATGGGCGGCTCGACGAACACGATCCTGCACCTGCTCGCCGCGGCCCAGGAAGCCGGACTCAGCTTCGACCTGGAGGACATCAACGCGGTCTCGCGCCGGGTGCCCTGCCTGGCGAAGGTCGCACCGAACGTCGCGCCGGGCGGCACGTACTACATGGAGGACGTGCACCGGGCCGGCGGCATCCCCGCCATCCTCGGCGAGCTCTACCGCGCCGGACTCCTCAACGAGGACGTGCACACCGTGCACAGCGCCTCCATCGAGGAGTGGCTCAAGACCTGGGACGTGCGCGGCGGTTCACCCTCCGACGTCGCCGTCGAACTGTGGCACGCGGCCCCCGGCTGCAAGCGCTCGGCGACCGCCTTCTCCCAGTCCGAGCGCTGGGACAGCCTCGACGTGGACGCCGAGGGCGGCTGCATCCGCGACCTGGCGCACGCCTACTCCGTCGACGGCGGCCTGGCGGTCCTCAAGGGCAATCTGGCCGAGGACGGCTGCGTCGTGAAGACCGCCGGCGTCGACGAGTCCATCTGGACCTTCGAGGGCCCGGCCGTGGTCTGCGAGTCGCAGGAGGAGGCCGTCGACAAGATCCTCAAGAAGCAGGTCAAGGAGGGCGACGTCGTCGTCATCCGCTACGAGGGCCCCAAGGGCGGCCCCGGCATGCAGGAGATGCTCTACCCGACGTCCTTCCTCAAGGGCCGCGGCCTGGGCAAGGCCTGCGCCCTGGTCACCGACGGCCGCTTCTCCGGCGGCACGTCCGGCCTGTCCATCGGCCACGCCTCGCCCGAGGCGGCGTCCGGCGGCACCATCGCCCTCGTCGAGGACGGCGACCGCATCCGCATCGACATCCCGAACCGCTCGATCGAACTCCTGGTCAGCGAGGACGAGTTGACCGCCCGCCGTGCGGCCCTCGGCGGCGTCTACGCCCCCAAGCACCGCGAACGCAAGGTCTCCCAGGCCCTGCGCGCGTACGCGGCCATGGCCACCAGCGCCGACAAGGGCGCGGTGCGGGATGTGAGCAAGCTGGGCTGAGGCGGCACCAGCCCGCTCGGCGAGAAGGCCCCTGTGGGGTGACGGGGGCCTTTTGCTGTGTGCCCGCTTGTGTGCCCGCCGTGCGATTAGCGTGTGGCCTGTGGCGGATCCGCTAGCGCCCGGGCGGCTTGCCGGGCGATACTGGGGGCATGGCCGTGCAGTCTCCTTCGTTTCCGGTGCCGAACGCGTTCGAGGTGTTGTGTGCGCAGTACGCACAGCGGCTGCCCGCGCAGCTGGAGGACCTGACCGGTCCCGCCCGCGGCACGGTCGACCTGCCGTTGCACGTGGTCTGGTCGGGCCGCCGCTCCTACGGCCTGGAGCAGCCGCGCTCGCGGATGAGCCTGTACCGCACCGTCCTGGCCGAAGGGCAGCGCCAGGACCTGATCGACTTCCTGAACCGGGATCTCCTCCTCGCGCAGTGGCCCGTGCTGCGCACACTGATCAGCCGCCCGATCAGAGACGTGTGGGAAGCCGCTTTCCCTGAGCTCGCCACCGCGAGGGCCGCGACGGTCGCGTGAACCTGACAGATCTGCACCGCCGGCTCCTGGCCGACGTCCTCGCTATCGGTACCCCCTACCCGCTGGTGATCACCGGCGGGTACGCCGTACAGGCCCACGGCCTGGTCGACCGACTCTCCCAGGACCTGGACGTGGCCACCGAAAACCCGGCGCCCATGGACGAGATCGTCCTCACGGTCGGCGACGGCCTGGCCGAGCGTGGCTGGGGTGTGCAGCACATCGAGTCCAGTCCGCTGTCGGGCCGACTCATCGCCACCGACCCCGCCACGGGCGAAGAGTGCGAGATCGATGTCCTGAAAGAGGCGTTCTGGGCGCCGCCTACGGTCACCGAGCACGGTCCGGTCCTCTCCCTGGACGACGTGATCGGCACCAAGGTCCGCGCCCTCGCGGACCGCGGCGCGGTCCGCGACCTCATCGACGTCCACGCCGCCACCCGGCATCACTCCACCTCCGACCTCGAAAACCTCGGCCGCCGCCACGCCCGCTTCGAATTCAGCCTCCACGACCTGCGCGATCGCCTCGCCGGCGCCGAGTGGTGGGACGACCAGGACTTCGCCGACTACGGACTGAGCCCTGAACAGGTAGCGGACCTGCGCGCTTGGGCCCTGGCCTGGGCCGGTGACCTCGATACCCGGCTCTCCGCCGGGGAGGACCCGGAGGAGACCTGATCTCCCCGCGCAACGTGTTGCTCTGCCGCCCTGCCGCCGCGACCACAGGGGTACGGATGCGTTGAGGAAAGGCCGTGGTCAGCCAACGGCCCCCGTCGCGGGCGAGCGACGGGGGCCGGTCTGTGGGCCGGTCCCGTAGGACCGGGGTGCGTCAGGCGCTGGGTACGGGCAGTGTCCCACCCTTGACGGCGGTGACGAAGGAGGACCAGGCCGTGGCGTCGAATATCAGCGCCGGGCGGCGGGGGTCCTTGCTGTCGCGGACGGGGACGAGGGAGGGGAAGTTGTCGGCGACCTCGATGCAGGCGCCGCCGTCCGAGTTGCTGTGGGTGCTCTTGCGCCAAGTGGCGGCGGTGAGGAGGTCGTCGGAGACCTCGATGCACTCGCCGCCGTCTTGGTTGCTGTAGGTGCTCTTGCGCCAGGTCACGGTGCTCAGGTCGATGGATCGCACGGCACATCCTCCAACATCCGCATGATGAACTTCCGTGATTCGGCCGGGGGAAGGGCTAGGTCACGGACCAGATCGTAGCTGAGCTGAAGTTTTTCGACGGCTGCCGTTTCCTGGACGAGTTCGCCCGAATAACCGGTCTCCACCCATGCCAGGGTGCGCCCCTCAGGGAGCCGCAAGAACATGGTGTGAGTGTTCGTCAGGGCGTGGAGGCCGACTTCTTGTCGTACGACTTGAATGATGACGTTCCGGCGTTCTCCCATGTCTAGCAAGTGTTCAAGTTGCCTGCGCCACTCGTCGGCAGCTTCCAACGGTGTGCGCAACGCGGCTTCAGACAAGATGGCGCGGAACCGGGGTGCATCGTCACCGTCCAGCAGACTTCGGCGGCCTACGCGCGCTTCGACCTGGCGCGTCAGTTCTTCACCAGTGATGCCGCCCGCCGAGAGCAACGCGTTTGCATACTCTTCCGTCTGGAGCAAGCCAGGGAGGACGCTCACTGCGTAGTGCCAAAGGCTCAACGCCTCCGCCTCCAGCGTCATATATCGCCGGTACCGCTCCTTGAACTGCGTGGGATCACCGGCCGCCAACTCCCAGAGCGTCAGCAGGAGATCCTTCGTTCCGTAGTGCTGGTCCAGCGCCTGCGCGACCTCCGGGCTGCCCAGGGTCTGGCCGCTCTCCATCTTTCCGAAGAGCGACGAGTCCCAGCCCAGCACGTTGCCGAGCTGCCGCAGGCTGTCGCCCTTCTGCGCGCGCAGTAATCGCAGCTCTTCGACGAAGCGTTGGCGTGGCTCCTGGCTGCGACCGGTGACGGCTCGTCTCGGCGGCATGGCGACCTCCTCCATGGAAGGTGTGGAACTAACGGTGCGTGGTCGCGAAATTCATCCCGCAAGCGGCATTCGCGCCTTTTTCCGGGTCCATTCTCGTAATGGCCGGAACACACACGGTAGTGGCGCTCCGGAGTCTCAGGCAGGAAAACGGCAGACAGGAGCGGGCGCAGATGGCGACGGAACGACGGGCGGCGGCCGACGCGATGACCGAGGCCGAAGTGGCCTGCGCGGAGCTGGCCGCCGTGCTCAAGCGGACCGGCATCGTGCTGCCGTCGCTGGCGGTCGACCCGGTGACGTACGGCTACGAACCGCCGTGTGTACTGGTCGAGTTGGGGCGCTGCAACGTGGCGACGACGCGCAAGCTCATCGCGGTGCTGGAGAGGGCGGCCCGGTGAGCGGGCACGTTCCGTACGTCTCCCCGGCGTGTCACGTCGGCAGGCATCCGGGGTGCACCACGGGTACCCCGGGGGTCGAGACCGCGGCGGCCGTCCCAGGGGTGCGGCGTGAGGCCTGCGGCTGTCCTTGCCATGCGGGCGGCGAGCGGGCCCCGGGCCGTCACCAGCCCGCCGGGTCTCCGGCCGCCGCCGAGAAGACGCTGCCGTCCGGGGCCGCCGCGTAGATGCGCCCGCGTCGGCCGTCCACCAGTGGGGCCGGCAGCATTTCCACGAATCCGTTGTGGCGGCCGTTCATCCGGGGCGGCGTCTGGCCCAGCAGTTCGCCGGAGCGGGTGTTGATCGCGAGCAGCCGTCCGTCCGCCGCGGTGAAATACAGCCGGCCGCCGCTCACCACCGGGGCCGAGCCGCGGCTGACCGAGGTCTCGGTGTCCCAGGTCCGTTCGCCGACGGCTTGCAGTGTGCCGCCCTCGGCCAGGAGATACACCGACTCGCCGTGCACTACGGCGGACGCCCCGTCCAGCGGTGCGGTCAGCTTGAGGCGCCGCGTGTGCCCGGTGGCCGGGTCGTAACGGAGGACGGCGGTGGCGCGGTACGTGAACGTCCGGTCGGTGACGGTCAGATAGAGCGCTCCGGACGTACCGGGCCCGGCCACGGTGAGCAGGCCGGGCAGCCGGTGTGACCAGCGGACGCTGCCGTGGGCCGGGTCGATGGCGGTGACCTGGGTGCCGGTGCCGTCGGGGGTGTTCTCGGCCGCGTAGGCGGTGTGCGGGTCGCCGAACGCAGTGAAGGCGGGCAGTGCGTGGCCCGGGAAGCGCTTGTGCCAGAGCTGCCGGTGGGTGGCGCTGTCGAGTGCGGTGACCGTGCCGTCGGCCGCCGTCAGCAGCACCTGGTCCCCGACGATCCGGGCTCCGCCCTCGTACCCGGAGACGTCCTTGCTCCAGCGGGTGGCGCCCTTGCCGTCGGCCGACGGGTCCAGCGCCATCAGCCGCTTGGCGTCGGCGGAGAAGACGTACAGCAGGCCGCCGGAGAGTGCCGGCGGGGTCGGTGAGGCGGTGGTCTTGAGGGAGTTCTTGCCGGTGGTGGCGTCGTCCTTCCGTCGCCAGGCCACCTGGCCGGTGCCCGGGTCGAGTCGGGCGGCCAGGGTGCCGGCCCGGCCGCAGAAGACGGCGCCGGAGCCGGTGGTGCAGAAGGGCAGTTCGGCGGCGTAGCCCTGGGGACGCTTGGTGAGCGTGGTGTGCCACGGGCGGAAGCGGGCCTGGTCGGCCTGCGACGGGTGGACTTGCAGCGCGGGGTCCTGGCCGTCGCCTGCCGGGGCCAGCGCCCGGATGCCGGCGAACGTACCGGCCCCGGTGACGACCAGGGCCAGGGCGGCCCACAGGGGCCAGCGGCGGGCGCGGAGGAGGGCGGTGCGTGCGGGGCGACGTGCGGCAGGGGCGGGCGGTACGGGGGCGCGGACATGCGTCGTCTCGGCGCGCGGGGGCGTGGCCCTGCTCCGTACCGGCTGCGGCTGTCCCGGTATCGGGGCGTCCGGCGGCGCGCTTCCGGAGGCCTCGCCGGGAAGCGGTGCGCCCACGGGCACCGCGGCGGGCCGTGCGCCGTCCTCCGCCGCAGCCGTCCGCAGCAGTTCCATCAGCGCGTCCGGCGTCGGGCGGTCCGCCGGGTCCTTCGCCAGGCAGCTCTCGATCAGCGGCGCCAACTCCTCGGGCACGCCCGCCAGATCGGCCTCGTCGTGCACCACCTGATACGCGACGAGATACGGGCTGTCCGAGTCGAACGGCCCCCGCCCGGTCGCGGCGTGCACCAGCACCGAACCCAGCGCGAAGACGTCCGCGGCGGGCCCCACCTCGCGCGGCCGCTGGAACTGCTCGGGCGCCATGAACGGCGGCGTACCGATCAATTTGCCGGTCTCGGTGCGCATTTCACTGTCGGACGGGCGCGAGATTCCGAAATCGATGACTTTCGGCCCATCTGCGGCCAGCAGCACATTTCCCGGCTTGAGATCGCGGTGTACGACCCCGGCGCGATGGATGTCGCGCAGCGCCTCGGCGAGCCCCGCGGCCAGCTGCCGCACCTCGGCGGGCACCATCGGGCCATTCCGTTTCACATGGTCGGAGAGGCTCGGGCCGGGAATGTGCAGGGTCGCCATCCACGGGCGCTCGGCGTCCGGATCGGCGTCGACGACAGATGCCGTGAAGGCCCCGCTGACCCGCCGCGCGGCCGCCACCTCCTGCCGGAACCGCCCGCGGAACTCCGGGTCCTGGGCGAATTCGGCATGGACGACCTTGACCGCGAGGGTCAGCCCGGAAGACGAGCGCGCGAGATGCACCACGCCCATTCCGCCGGAGCCCAGGCGCGCCTCCAGACGGTATTGCCCGGCGTATTCCGGATGCTCCGCTTCCGGGCCCAGCCCGGAATCGCGCAGCGCTGGCATGGATCCACCCCCGTGTCGTTCCCATTGCCATGCGGGTCGCAGGTGCGACGCGCGGAGCTTAGTCGATAACACGTACGAGATGAATGAAGCTTGCTAGCGTGCGCGTTGCACTACCACGGCGAGCATCGCCACCGCAGGAAAAAGATCAGTAGCAAACGGGGGAATGAGAAATGACCACACAGGATCAGCAGAGCGCGCAGGAGCCGGCGGAAGGGCAGGCGCTCGCCGCCGCGGGGGGCCTCACCTATCCCCTCGCGCCCGGCTACCGCGTCAAGGTCCGGCAGGGCCCGACCACCGACTCCCCGGTCGTCCGCCAGCTGGCCGAGGGAGCCCGGGTGCAGATCCGCTGCCAGCGGCACGGCCAGCGGGTGTCCGGCCCGTACGGCACCTCGGACATCTGGGACAACATCGCGCCCGGTCAGTACGTCTCCGACGCCTTCGTCCACACGGGCAGCAGCGGCATGGTCGCGCCGCGCTGCACGAGCTGAGGCGCGAGGCGGGCCGTGGGCGGCGGGCGGGGTGCCGTCGGGGCTTGCTCTGAGGCCGTCGGTCCGGTGCCCGCCCGCTGTTGCGGCCCGCCGCTTCAGCGCGCTCCCGTCGTCCGCGTCCCTCTTCCGTGTCCCGCCGGGGATAATCGGGGCATGAGCGATCAGCACGCGCCCGCCGACGGTCCGGAGCCGGGCGGCCGGGAGTCCGGTGGTACCGGGCACGGCGGCCCGGAGCCGGCGCCGATCCGGTTCTTCGGCACCAGCTGGGTCCGGCACGACGGCGGCTACGGCCTGCGCCGGGCCGGCGTCGCGGTGGGCTCGCTCGCGCTCGCCGCGGCGGGTGCGGCCGTGCTGCGCTTCGCGTTCCAGGGCCTGGAGATCGCCTCCGTGGGCCCGTTCGTCAACACCCTCGTCGTCGTCGGCTTCGCCGTGTGCAGCGCGCTGGCCTTCCGCCACACCTGGGCGGGCCTCACCGGCCGGCCGGGGCCGTCCGTGGCCGACGGCTCCGGGCAGGGCCTGCTGCTCATCGGTTTCGTCGGCTCGCTGCTCGCCTACTTCTGCCGCAGCCTCGTCGAGGCTCCCGGGGAGCAGCGGCACCGCGCCGAGTACGAAGCGGCCCGCGAGCGGTACGAGCGCCGCCGCGGCGCCCGCACCGGCAACCCGGCCGCGCGCAAGTCCGGGGCCAAGACGGGGGCCAAGGCCGGGGGCAAGAAGCGTCGTTGACCCAGGGGCCCGGGCCCCTGGCCCCTGGGCGCGGCCCCGCCATAGCCATACCGGGTTCAAAATTGAACCGGGTTTGATTTTTTCCATGGCCCTCCCCGCTCTCCGTGGCGCGGGCAGGATGACGCCCATGCCGGAACGTTCTCAGCAACAACAGCCGTCGCGTTCGCTCCAGCAACCGCCGGCCCGTTCACCCCAACACCCGGCGCCCGCTCCGTCACCGGCCCACGCCACCCTGGCCCGGTCGTTCGACGCGGTCGCCGCCCAGTACGCCGCCGCCCGCCCCGGCTATCCACCGGCCCTCTTCGACGCGATCGAGGAGCTGGCGGGGCAGCCGCTGGCCGGGGCCCGGGTGCTGGACGTCGGGGCCGGGACCGGTATCGCCACCGCGCTGCTCACCGCCCGCGGGGCCCGGGTCACCGCCGTCGAACCGGGCGCCGGCATGGCCGCCGAGCTGCGCGCCGCCCACCCCGGCACCCCGCTCGTCCGCGCGCTCGGCGACGCGCTGCCGTTCTCCGACGACGCGGGCTTCGACCTCGTCGGCTATGCGCAGGCCTGGCACTGGACCGACCCGGCCCGCTCCGTCCCCGAGGCGATGAGGGTGCTGCGGCCCGGTGGCGCGCTCGCCCTGTGGTGGAACGTGCCCGACCCGGACGTCGACTGGGCGGCCGAACAGGAGGCCAGGATCGCCCGGCGGCTTCCCGGGTACCACGAGCACGGCGTCGCGCCGGAGGCCCCCGACCTGATCCGCGGCCTCGGCCTGGGACTCCACCCGGTCTGCCGCGTCCTGCACTGGACGCGGCGGATCCCCCTCGACACCCACCTCGCGATGCTGGGCAGCCGCTCGTACTTCTCGGCCATCGGACCCGAGGCCGCCGCCCCGGTCCTCGCGGACGAGCGGACCGCGCTGCTGGACGTCTTCCCGGACGGCATCGTCGAGGAGGCGTATGCGCTGGACCTGACTGTCACACTCCGGCCGGCCGCTTCGTCCTGAGGGGGAGGGGCCAGGATGACCGGCAGGGTCGTAGGGCGTTCGCGGCCACGTATGACGGCGGACGCGGCCCCGTACGACGGCGGTCGGCGACCGCGTACGAGAGCAGAGGAGCGGGTGATGGCGCAGCCGGAGACGGAGACGGAGGTGGAGGCGGTGAGGGAGACGGAAACGGCCGGTGGCGAGGGCGCGCCGGACGGGGATCGGCTCGCGCAGTTCGAGGAGCAGCGCGGGCGGTTGTGGGCCATCGCCTACCGGATCATGGGCACGGTCTCGGACGCCGACGACGCCGTCCAGGAGACCTGGCTGCGCTGGCAGTCCGTGCCCGCCGGCACGACGGTCGCCAGCCCGCGCGGCTTTCTCACCACGGTCGTCAGCCGCATCTGTTACGACCTGCTGGGCTCGGCCCGCGCCCGCCGCGAGACCTACGTCGGGCCCTGGCTGCCGGAGCCGCTGCTCGACGACGCCGGCGGCCCGCTGCCCGTCGGCGCCGCGGGCGCCGGCCGGAGCGAGGGCCCCGAGGACCGGGTCACCCTCGACGAATCGGTGGGGATGGCCCTGCTCACCGTCCTGGAACGGCTCACCCCGGCCGAGCGGATCGCGTTCATCCTCCACGACGTCTTCGCGGTCCCCTTCCCGGAGATCGCCGAGACGGTCGGCCGCACCCCCGATTCCGTACGGCAGTTGGCCTCCCGCGCCCGCAAGCGGGTACGGGCCGAGGCGCCGCGCCGCACCGTCGACCGCGCGGAGCACCGCCGTACCGTCGAGGCCTTTCTGTCCGCCGTCATGGGCGGCGACCTCGATGCGCTGCTGGCGGTGCTCGACCCCGAGGTCATCTGGCGCTCGGACGGCGGCGGCAAGGTGAGCTCCGCCCGCCGACCGGTGATCGGCCGCGACAAGGTCGCCCGCTTTGTGCGGGGACTGGTCACCCGCGGCGTCCAGGAAGGCGGGCTGCGGGTCGCGGTGGCGGACGTCAACGGCGCCGCCGGGCTGCTCTTCGCCCACCCGGAGAGCGGGCAGGCCGGGGTCTTCGCCTTCACCGTCCACGACGGGCGGATCACGGAGGTGGACGCCGTCATCAACCCCGACAAGCTGGGCCACTTGGACCTCGACCGGCTGTGAACCCAGCCGTACGACCGGCTGTGAACCGGCCGTACGACCTGCTGTGAACCGGCCGGACCCCGGGCGGCGCCGACGGCACCGCCCCGGGCTCCGGCCACCTCGCATCGGCCCGCCGCGACGGGCCCGCTCAGACGGCGGATCGCTCCACCCGTTCCACAGGTATCCACAACTCCGCGTCCGCCTGCGCCCCCTCTGACGGCGCCCGGTCCGCCTGGGTCCCGTCCGCCTGGGTCCCGTCCGCCTGGGTCCCGTCCTGCGACAGGCGGACCCGCAGGATCTCCGGCCCCGGCCTGCTCTGGTACGGATTCGACGGGAACCACTGCGTGAACACGTCCCGCCACAGGTACTGCAGGGCCTGCGGGAACGGGCCGGAGCTCTCGAAGACGGCCCAGGCCCCCGCCGGAACGGGAAGGACGTCCATGTCCTCGGGTGCCTCGGCGCGGGTCACCACGCCGTGGTAGTAGTCGAGTTCGGTCCCCTCCGCCCGGCTCGGATCGAGCTGGTCGCTCACCGCGACGATCCCCTCCGGCTGCTGGTCGGACAGCTCCGTCATACGCCGGAGCGTCTCGGGGCCGATGCCCCGGACGAACTCGGCGATCGCCGGGTTGACCCCCACGTGGACGAGCGGGACCCGGGCTTTCCTGCCCACCACCCGGAACTCCTCCTTGTCCACGATCCGGTATCGCATACTGCTGCTCCCTTCGACGATGAGTCGGAAGGACATCCGTGGCTGGGAGCGCAGCGCCGCACCGGTTCGCCGGGCCTCGCCCGGACCCACCCCGTGCATGCCGCGGAACGCACGCGCAAAGGCTTCCCCCGATCCGTAGCCGTAGCGCGTCGCGACGTCCAGCAGCGTCCGCTCACCGGCGAGCACCTCGGCGCCCGCCACGGTCAGCCGCCGGCGCCGGATGTACTCCGACAGCGGAATGCCCGCCAACGCGGAGAACAGCCGACGGAAGTGGTACTCCGACGTCACGGCGATGCGCGCGAGATGAGCCACCTCGACCGGCTGGTCGAGATGCGACTCGATGTGCTCCATGGCCTGGTTGAGCCGCTCCAGCACCCCGGGCCTCCTTCCCTTTCGACCCTCACGCTAGGAAGCGGCGAGCCTGCCGCACCCGACATCCTGTGCCCGGCGCGGTCGGGTCCGGCGGTCGGGTCCGGCGGTCGGGTCCGTCGCGACCGACGCTGGAGCAACCGGTCCGCCGCCCGTGCGTGACCTGGGCACGAAGGCACGGCAGCACCGCTCCGTACAGCCTCTCCCGCTCAGTACAGCCGCTTCGGCTTTCCCTCCCCGTACAGCCAGGCCTGGAAGAGCGGCGCCAGATCCACGTCCGTGCGCTCCTGGCAGAAGGCGAGGAAATCCGCCGAATCGGCCGTGCGGTAGCGGTACGCGGCGGGCCACTCCTTGAGGATCCGGAAGAACGTCTGGTCGCCGACGGCGTTCCGCAGCTGCTGGAGGAACATCGCGCCCCGCTCGTAGACGGGCGGGCCGGTCACGTTCTTCGCCGTGCCCGGACGGGCCGGCGGGAAGTCCCAGCGCTCGTGGTGCGGGGCGTCCTTGTAGAGCGCGTCGAACTGCTGCTGCGGTGTCTTGCCGCCCTTGTGCTCCGCCCACAGCCACTCGGCGTAGGTCGCAAAGCTCTCGTTGAGCCAGGTGTCCGCCCAGGTCTTCGGCGTCACCGAGTCACCGAACCACTGGTGGGCCATCTCGTGCACCACGGTCGTGGTGTCCGGCGCCCCGGCGTAGATCGGCTTGGTCTGGGTCTCCAGCGCCCCCCAGGTGATCCGGGACGGCGTGCGGTCGACGACGGCACCCGCCGAGGCGAAGGGGTACGGGCCGAACAGCCCGCTCTCCCACTCCACGATCTCCGGCAGCTTCTCCAGCGGCCCCCGGCTCGCCCCGACCTCCGCCGGGTCCACCGCGACGTACAGCGGCAGCCCGTCGGGCGTACGGGAGGTGCGGACATCGAATCTGCCGATGGTGGCGGTGGCGAGATAACTGGCCATCGGCCGGCCGTTGTGCCACGTGAAGGTGGTGTGGCCTCCGGAGGTCCGCTGCGCGCGCAACTCGCCGTTGGAGACGGCGGTATACCCCTTCGGCACGGTGATCGTGACGTCGTAGGTCGCCTTGTCCGCGGGGTGGTTGTTGCCGGGGAACCACGTCATGGAGCCGGCGGGCTCACCGGCGACGAAGGCCCCGTCGGGGGTCTTGACCCACCCCTCCGTCGTCCCGTCCGGATCCGTCAGCTCCTGCGGACTCCCGCCGTAGTGGACGGTCGTACGGAACGAGGCGCCTTTGCGGAGCCCGTCGGCCGGCCGGACGATCAGCTTGTGCCCCTTGCGGGAGAACGCGGCGTCCTCGCCGTCGACCCGGACGCCGGACACCTTGAGCCCCTGCAGATCGAGCTGGAAGGACCGCAGGTCCTTGGTGGCCTCGGCGGTGAGGTCGGCGGTCGCGTCCAGCCGTCCTTTCTCGACGTCGTAGTCGAGGTCCAGCCCGTAATGGCGCACCTGGTAGCCGCCGTTGCCGAGCGCCGGGAAGAGCGGATCGCCCACCCCGCCGCTGCCCGCCGCCCCCCGCGGGTCACTGCTGGTGCACGCGGAGAGCAGCAGGCTGGCGGAGAGGGCGGCGGTCGCACCACAGGAGCGAAGGGGCCGGCGGTTCACCGGCTACCTCCGAGGATGCCCAGGCCTTCAGGCTGGGGTGGGGGTACCTCCCGCTTGCGGGGGAGGATCGGGCCCCTGTGGAGCAGGGCGGGGAATGTCGGATTGCTGTCAGGGCGGTTCGGCGTCGATCTGTCGCGGTGGTGAGGTGGCCTACCGAGATCAATTGATTTCAACTGTCGTACCTCCTAGGTATGTTGGTGCTTATGGCGACGGCGCAGGAATCGGCAGGCGGCGGGCGGGCCCGGTACACCTACCGTGTGCGTGTGTCGTCCACCGCAGCCGCCCTGCTGGAGGCGGAGTAAGCGCGATGCCGGTGGCTGTGGAATGAGTGCTGCGCCCGCTCGAAGAAGGCGTATGCCGAGGGCGAGAAGTGCGGTCCGGCTCGGTTGGACAAGATGCTGACCGAGGCCCGGACCCGCATGGCGTGGCTGCGTGCGGGTTCCAGCGTTCCTCAGCAGCAGGTCGTACGCGATTTCGCCACGTCGCGTGCCAAGGCTTTGAAGGACATCAAAGGCCGGTTGCCGATGCGGCAGCGGGCGGGGATGCCGAAGTACAAGAAGAAGCACCGGGCCGACCCGAGCCTCAACTACACGCAGCGCGGATTCCGGATCACAGGTGGCCGCCTGCACCTCGCCGGCGGCATCGTCGTGACGGTTGTGTGGTCGCGCAAGCTGCCCAAGCCCCCGTCGTCCGTGCGCGTATACCGCGACAGCATCGGGCACTGGTACGCCTCGTTCGTCGTGGCCACCACCACCGAGTACCTGCCCGAAACCGGCGCGGTGATCGGCATTGACTGGGGCGTCAAGGAGACCGCGACCACCACCAGCGACGACCACGACCTTCCCCATGCCGAACACGGAAAGAAGGCCGCGACGCGCCTGGCGCACTATCAGCGGATGATGGCCCGCCGCCGTGCCCCGCGCGGCAAGGCCGCATCCAGGGGCTACCGCCGGGCACAGAGGCAGGCCGTGAAGCTGCACAAGAAGGTCGCGCGGCAACGCCAGGACACCGCTCGAAAGTGGGCCAAGTGTGTCGTGCGCGACCATGATGCTCTGGCCGTGGAGGACTTCCGCCCGAAGTTCCTGGCCAAGTCCACGATGGCTCGCAAGGCAGCGGATGCGGCCATCGGCGCCACGAAGGCTGCCCTGGTCGAGATGGGCCGCAAGCACGGCAGGGCCGTGTACCTGGTCCACCCCGCGCACACCACCATGGACTGCGCACGGTGCGGAGCGAGAACCAAGCACGCACTACCTCTCTCGGAACGAACCTACGCGTGCATCGCGTGCGGAGCCGTCTCGCCCAGAGACAAGAACTCCGCCCGCGTGATGCTCGTCCGGGCTGGTCTCCACCCGGTTGGTGCTGATCGTGTAAGAGCTGACGGGCCGCCGGTCCGCAGCCGACGTGAGCCAGGAATCCCCCACCCTTAGGCGGGGGAGGATTCAAGGCACTCCAAGGGTCGGCGGTCACCAGCATGCCGACCTTACGGACATTTCGGCCGTTCCGCCGGTCCCTTCCGCTCCGGTCGCGTCACGGCGTGACGGACGGCGCCTTCTGCCGGGTGGGCCCGCCCCGACCGCTCCGCTGCTCCGCCCAGCTGCCGAGGGCGGCCGCACAGGCATGGTCCAGATGACGCAGTCCGGACAGGTCCAGCTCGATCTCCCGGTCCTCGGGCAGCGCCTCCAACTGGTCGAGCAGCTTCGGCAGCCGCAGGAAGGTGGCATTGCCGACGGCCCGGACGAGGAGCGGCCGCCGGGACGACGGGCCGGCCGGCGTGCCGTGGCCCGGAGCCCCCGTGCGCGGCTTCCCCTTGCCTGGTGAGGTACGGCCCGCGGCGTCAGCGCCGTTCGTGCCGCCGCGGCCCGCCCCGCCGTCGCCCGCCCCGGGCTCGCTCGCCTCCACGATCTCCAGGTGGACGTGCGAGGTCTCCCACGCCGACTTGGCCACCGCCATCAGCAGCCCCAGCAGCACCCCCTCGAACATGTTCGTGGCCACGATCGCCACCGCCGTCGCGGCCAGCACCACGGCCTCCCCCCGGTGCTCCCGCCACAGCGGCGGCCACTGCTTCACCGGGATCAACTTGCCGCCCGCATGGATCAGTACGCCGGCCAGCGTCGCGATCGGCACCACGCCCAGGGCCGCCGGAAACGCCGCCGCGAAGACCAGCAGCCACACCCCGTGCAGCACCCGCGAGGCCTTCGTCCGCGCCCCGGCGTGCACGTTGGTGGCGCTGCGCACGATCACCGCGGTCATCGGCAGCGCACCGAGCAGCCCGCACACCGTGTTGCCGGCGCCCTGCGCCATCAGCTCCTTGTCGTAATCGGTCCGCGGCCCGTCGTGCAGCCGGTCCACCGCGGCCGCGCTGAACAGCGACTCCGCCGAGGCGATCAGGGCGAACGCCAGCACGGTGCCCAGCACCCCGGCCAGTGCCCCCGGGTCCGCCAGCCGCGCGAAGTCCGCACCGCCCGGCGGCTGGACGACATCCAGCAGCCCCGCCACCTCGACCCGGGCCACCGGCAGATCCAGCGCGGAGACCACGGCCGTCGCCAGCGCCACCGCCACCAGCGGCGCCGGCAGCACCCGCGCCGCCCGCTGCCACTTGGGCCACAGCACCAGCAGTGCGATGGTGCCCGCGCCCACGGCCAGCGCCGACAGCGCCGGGTCGGAGGCGAGGGTGTCCACCGCGAGCATGGGCAGTCCGGCGATGTTCGCCGGCCCGTTGCCCGGCGCCTTGGCATCCGCCAGGGCGTACAACTGCCCGGCGATCAGCACCAGTCCGATGCCCGCGAGCATCCCCTGGACCACCGCCACGGAAATGGCCCGGAACCAGCGCCCCATCCGCAGCGCCCCCATGACCAGCTGCAACACCCCGGCGCACAGCACCAGGACGCCCAGCGCGCCGAGCCCGTACTCCTGCACCGCCTCGTAGACCAGCACGGTCAGCCCGGCGGCCGGACCGCTGACCTGGAGGCTGCTGCCGGGCAACAGCCCGGTGAGCAGCCCGCCGACGATGCCGGTCACCAGCCCCAGTTCGGCCGGCGCCCCGGACGCGACGGCCACCCCGACACACAGCGGGACGGCGACGAGAAAGACGACGAGCGAGGCGGTGAAGTCGGCGCGTGCGCGCACCAGCGTGTGACGTGACGGTATGGACGGCGGGGACGGGCGGAGCCGGGCAACACGGAACCTTCGCATGAGCATGCCTCCATCGAGTAGGAGATGCGGCGGCGCGCGGGCGCCCGGGTACGCACGAGGACGCACCGGGACACACGAGCGGAACGCGGCGCGCAACCGGCCGGTGACCGCGGGCCCGAGGGCTGCGCTCACCCGCCGTCGCGCCGTGTCATGAGGCGCACGCCAGGAAAGGGATGACGGCTGGATCCGTCGGTTGCGCGGGCCGGGGGAGGCCCTGGGGACAGCCCTCCGCTCTCAGCAGCGGATCACGAGGTGCCGGAGCGGCAGTTCGCCTGATCTCGACAGCGGAACGGCCCGGCGGCCGGTGAGCGGGACGGTCACGCTCAGCCCGCTCTCGGTGCGGACCGGACCGGCGCTCGACACGGTCGTGCGCGGCGGCTGCGGCGCGGAGACCGTGGCCGTGGAGCGCCCGCCGTGCCGCGTCCGGCAGCGGTCGGCGCCGGACTGCGGGTGCTCGGAGGTGTCCGAAGCCCACTGCGCGTCGTCCGGGGAATCACCGCGGGCGGCGCTCTTCGCGGTCGCCGACACGCTCTCCCCGTACGCGCCCCCGGCGACGGCCGGCAGGGCCAGCACGAGCGCCACGACGAGCAACAGGAGCCGGCCGATGCGGCCGGCCCGGGTCTTCGCCATGTCGCCCCTTCCGGCGCGGCTGGACAGTCACCCCATTGTGTCCAAGCGAACACGCAACATTGTCACTCAATATGTAATCACCCTGTGAATGCGGAGTTATCCGACAGGAATGACTGCTTCCGTTCACTCCGGCGCCCTTTTGCTTCCACGCCGTTCCGCAATGCGCCGCCCTTGCACTCCATTCCGCCCCTCCCGCCACCTTGAACGGCCCGGCCGCCTCCGGCCCTTCCCGGACAGCGACCCCACCGCCTCCTCACCC
>NZ_SDIG01000040.1:0-41152 GCF_004122755.1 Streptomyces sp. TM32 | reverse complement strand
GGCCGGCAGACCGAGGCGTCCGGTGGCCGCAGCGGTCAGCACGATCAGCGGGTCGGCGTCCTTGCCGGACCGGTGCAGGCGCGGTGCACCGAGCTTCGCCTCGGACAGCGTCCATTCGACCAGCGCCGGGAGGGACTTCGCCGGGCAGTCGAGGACCAGACCACCGACGCAGTACAGCGAACCGTCCTCGTCCAGCACGCCCAGCGGCCCGTGGGCGAAGCGCGGGTCGGTGTCGGTCGGAGTGTCGGCGGGCTTCTTCGTCGGAGCGTTTTTCGGTGCGACGTTTTTCGGCGGGGTGTTTCTCGGTGGGGTGTTTCTTGGTGAGTCGTTCTTCCGCGGGGCGTTGCTCCACGGGGTGTTCTTCGCGGCCGGTCGCCGTGACGGGGGTGGCTGCGGCTCGGTGGGGACGGCCGGGTGGGGAGCAGCGGCGGCGGCCGGCGGGGGAGGGAGATGCGCTGGAAGGGGTGCGAGGCGGGCTTCTCGGCGTCCATGTCCGGACTCAACCGGAATTCGGCCCCCGAGTTGCGGGACGCGGCCGGGACGGCTCTCAGATGCCCCTGCGGTGGTGACGGGCAGAAGATACGTTCGCGCCCGGGCGGACGGTCCGTCGGCCGCTTCTTGCTCAGCAGCCTCGGGTGCCACGGGTCCGGCCCCTGTGTTCCGCGCCGGTGGGGGCGCCTCGTATCGGCCCGGGGCGACGGAGCGGAGGACCCGGTGGGCCGGGTACCGCTCCGCGCCCGCCCGGCCGCATGCCACGAAGGCTCGCCGGTGACCTCAACTCCCGTTTTCAGCATGGAAGTTGCGCGACGGAAGTGGCGGGTGCCGCGCTTGCCGGGGGAGTCCGCCGGGTCCGGGTGCCGTGCGGCGCGCCGGACCCGGTCCCGCCGTCCACAGGCGGCCGCCGCCCGCGCGTGAACGGGCCCGCCGGCCCCCGTGGTTGGCGGCCCCGGGCGACGCAGCCCCGCGGACCCGGTGTTCGGTACCGGCCTGCCCGAACGGTCCCCCGTGTGGACGTCGTTCCCTGTCACCCGCGTGGGCGGGACGTGTCCGGGCGTCCCTGCCCGCGGCTGACGGGCGCCCGGACGCCCCGGGAACGGCGAGGCGACGCGCCTACCAGGGGCGCGGCCACGACGGGTGCCGGGCTCCGGGCCCGGCGGTGGGGTTCCGCGCGTGCTCCAGCGGCACGGACGGGTACGGCAGATGGAGCACGGATGCTCGGCACCGGCTCTGTTCGATCAACGTTCACCTGCATGGCTCACAGATCTCGCGCCGCCCGTGGGTCCCGGCCACGATCGAATCCGGGACGCCCCCCAGGACACCGGGCAGGCCGCCCCACCATTCGGCTCAGTGACCGGATCGCACCGGAACTGACGACGCACCACTGGGGCCATCGGGCCCCGAAGGAGATGCGTAGACGATGACAACGCTGTCGGAACGAATATCCCAGTCAGCCTTCGACGGCTCGCGGCTTCGGGTCGTGCTGCTTCTGGATCTCCACGACGGAGCCCAGCAGCGCTTCATGGAAGCCTATGAGCACCTGCGCAATCAGGTCGCGTCCGTCCCCGGGCACATCAACGACCAACTGTGCCAGTCCATCGAGAACCCCTCGCAGTGGCTCATCACCAGTGAGTGGGAGAGCGCACCGCCCTTCCTCGCCTGGGTCAACAGCGAGGAACACGTCAAGATGGTCCAGCCGCTGCACAGCTGTGTGCGCGACACCCGGTCGCTGCGCTTCAGCGTCCTGCGCGAGACCTCGAACATCGCCAGCCTCGCCCCCGAGCCCCCCAAGGGCCGGCTGCAGGCCAACCCCCGAGTCGGCGACGGCATCGTCCGGCACGCACTGACCTTCACCGTGAAGCCGGGCAGCGAATCGATGGTCGCGGAGATCCTCGCCGGCTACGCCTCTCCGGAGGCCCGGGTCGACGACACCACGCGGCTGCGCCGCACCTCCCTGTTCATGCACGGCAACCGCGTCGTGCGCACCGTGGAGGTACAGGGCGACCTGGTCGCGGCGCTGCGTCACATCTCCCAGCAGCCCGAGATCCGGGCCGTCGAGGAGGCCGTGAACCCGTATCTGGAGCAGGACCGCGACCTCAGCGACCCGAACTCCGCCCGGGTGTTCTTCACCCGCGCCGCGCTGCCCGCGGTGCACCACGTCTCGGCGAGCGGGCAGCAGCCCGACGGCATCCGCCGGCACGCGCTGTATTACCCCGCCAAGGAAGGGTGCGGGATGGCCCTGGCCAGGATGCTGGCCCACCAGGACGAGCTGGCCGCGGACGACCCGCAGTGCCCCATCACCGGCAGCACCGTCTTCCAGCGCGACGACGTGGTGGTCCGGCTCATCGACCTGCGGATCCCCCTCGACAGCGATCCCATGCTGGCGCTGGGTGTACGCGGTCCCCGCAAGACGGCGGTGCTGCGGCGCCTCCTCGACACCGATGAGGCCGGCGGTCTGTCGAACGACCGCGAGGTGGCGCACTTCCTGGAGCGCTCCGACATGGCCCTCATCACCGACCGCTGGGCGCCGGACGCCTGAGCGCACCCGCCCGCAGCAGGTTCCGTCCCCCTCAACCGCCGGCCCCACGCCCCTGGAGGAATCAGCCATGACCACGCACCGCCCACGCATCGTGGACCTCAGCGAGACCCAGCCCAACCGCCGGCGCGGAGGTGACCTGCGCGCCATGCTGACACCTACCGCGGTGGGCGCCACGAGCGGCTTCATGGGCATGGCACTCGTCCAGCCCGGCGAGCGCATCGGCGAGCACTACCACCCGTATTCCGAGGAGTTCGTGTACGTCGTCCAGGGCGCGCTCGAAGTGGACCTCGACGGGGAGGCGCACCCGCTGCGCCCGGACCAAGGGCTGCTGATTCCCCCTTATATGCGGCACCGCTTCCGCAATGTGGGGGACGTGGAGGCCCGGATGGTCTTCCACCTCGGTCCGCTGGCCCCGCGCCCCGAGCTCGGCCACGTCGACACCGAGGGCACGGAGGAGAGCACCCCCGCCGCACCGCCCGAACGCACGGAGCCGGTGTCATGACCCGCCGCGTGGCGGTCACCGGCGTCGGTATCGTCGCGCCCGGCGGTGTGGGGGTGCCCGCCTTCTGGGACCTGCTGTCCGCCGGACGCACGGCGACCCGTGGCATCACCCTCTTCGACCCGGAGGGGTTCCGCTCACGCATCGCCGCCGAGTGCGACTTCGATCCCGCGGCCCACGGTCTGAGCAGCGAGCAGGTGGCCCGCTCGGACCGGTACGTCCAGTTCGCCATGGTCGCCGCGCGCGAGGCGCTGCGCGACGCCGGACTGGACGCCGGGGCGGAGGATCCCTGGCGCATCGGGGTGTCCCTGGGCACCGCCGTCGGCGGCACCACGCGGCTGGAACACGACTACGTCGCCGTCAGCGGCCACGGGCAGCGGTGGGATGTCGACCACCGTCCGGCCGGCCGGTACCTGGAGCGGGCGTTCTCCCCGAGTTCGCTGGCCTCCGCGGTGGCCGAGCAGGTCGGTGCGCACGGGCCGGTGCAGACCGTCTCCACGGGCTGCACCTCCGGCCTCGACGCCATCGGCTACGCCTTCCACTCCATCGAGGAGGGCAAGGCCGATGTGTGCATCGCCGGTGCCTCGGACTCACCGATCTCCCCGATCACGGTCGCCTGCTTCGACGCCATCAAGGCGACCTCCCCCAACAACGACGACCCCGCCCATGCCTCACGGCCGTTCGACGCCCATCGCGACGGGTTCGTGATGGGGGAGGGCGGCGCCGTCCTCGTGCTGGAAGAGCTGGAACACGCCCGTGCCCGCGGCGCGCGTATCCACTGCGAGATCCGTGGCTATGCCACCTTCGGCAACGCCTACCACATGACCGGCCTGACCCAGGAAGGCCTGGAGATGGCCGAGGCGATCAACCGGGCCCTGGCCCACGCCAGGCTCGACGCCACACAGGTGGACTACGTCAACGCCCACGGCTCGGGCACCCAGCAGAACGACCGGCACGAAACGGCCGCGGTCAAGCGGTCCCTGGGCGAACACGCCCGCAGAATCCCGATGAGTTCCATCAAATCCATGGTCGGCCACTCACTGGGGGCCATCGGCGCGATCGAGATCGTGGCCTGTGTGCTGGCACTCACGCACCAGGTGGTGCCGCCGACGGCCAACTACGAGACTCCGGACCCGGAGTGCGACCTCGACTACGTGCCCAAGACGGCACGGGAGCTGCCGCTGCGTTCGGTGCTCTCGGTCGGCAGCGGGTTCGGTGGTTTCCAGTCAGCGGTGGTACTGACCCGACAGGGTGGGAGGGCATGATGAGCTCCCCGAAGGAACGTCGCTCCGTCGTCACCGGCATCGGCGTCATCGCCCCCAACGGGGTGAGCACCGAGACCTTCTGGAAGGCGACCGTCGAGGGCATCAGCGTCCTCGACCACGTCACCCGCGACGGGTGTGAACATCTGCCGCTCAAGGTCGCGGGCGAGGTCCGCGGCTTCGATCCGGGGGATCTGATCGAGGAGCGCTACCTCGTCCAGACCGACCGGTTCACGCACTTCGCCATGGCGGCGGCCAACCTCGCGCTGGACGACGCCCGGATGGGCCGCGCCGATTACACGGACTCGCCGTTCGCGGTGGGAGTCGTCACGGCCGCCGGATCGGGCGGTGGTGAGTTCGGCCAGCGGGAGCTGCAACGGCTCTGGGGCCAGGGCTCCCGTTACGTCGGCCCGTACCAGTCCATCGCCTGGTTCTACGCGGCGAGCACCGGCCAGATCTCCATCCGTGGCGGCTTCAAGGGGCCGTGCGGAGTGGTGGCCAGCGACGAGGCCGGCGGCCTGGACGCGCTGGCGCATGCCGCCCGCACCATACGGCGCGGCACCGATGCCGTCGTCGTGGGCGCCGCGGAGGCACCGCTGGCCCCCTACTCGGTCGTCTGCCAGCTCGGTTACGACGATCTGAGCCGGCTCGACGATCCGGCCCGCGCCTACCGCCCGTTCACCAGCGGTGCGTGCGGATTCGTGCCCGCCGAGGGCGGCGCGATGCTGATCGTCGAGGAGGAGGCGGCCGCCGTCGACCGCGGGGCGACCGTCCGTGCGGTGCTGGCCGGGCATGCCGCGACCTTCACCGGGGCCTCCCTGTGGGAGGAGTCCCGGGAGGGGCTGGCGCATGCGATCCGCGGCGCACTCCAGGACGCACGGTGCGCCCCGGAGGAGATAGACGTGGTGTTCGCCGACGCGCTCGGTGTCCCTGCGGCCGACCGGGCCGAGGCGCTGGCGCTCGCGGACGCCCTGGGCCGGCACGCCGCGCAGGTCCCGGTGACGGCACCCAAGACCGGTACCGGCCGGGCGTACTGCGGTGCCCCCGTTCTGGACGCCGCGGCCGCGGTGCTCGCCATGGAGCACGGCGTCGTGCCGCCCACCCCCAACGTCGTCGACGTCTGCCATGACCTCGACGTGGTGACCGGCCGGGCCCGCCCCGGCGAGTTGCGGACGGCGTTGGTGCTGAGCCGGGGACTGATGGGCTCGAACGCGGCAATGGTGCTGCGGCAGGGCTCCGGGTCCCCCTCGTGAGAAGGAGAACCCCGCATGAACGCTCAACTGACGCTCAATGAGCTGGCCGCGCTGATGAAGTCCGCGGCCGGCCTCACCGTCGATCCGAAGGAGCTGGCGAACCGGCCCGACGCGACCTTCGCCGAGTTCGGCCTCGACTCGCTCGGCCTCCTCGGCATCGTGGGCGAGCTGGAGAACCGGCAGGGCCGGCCGATGCCGACCGACGCCGAGCGCTGCAAGACGCCGCGCGACTTCCTCGACCTCGTCAACACCGCACCCGAATCCGTTCCTACGACAGGAGCCTGACATGTCCGGCCACACCGAGAACGACATCACCATCGCGGCGCCCCTCGACCTCGTCTGGGACATCACCAACGACATCGAGAACTGGCCGCAGCTGTTCAGCGAGTACGCCTCCGTCGAGGTGCTGTCCAGGGAGGGCGACAAGACCACCTTCCGGCTGACGATGCACCCGGACGACAACGGCACCGTCTGGAGCTGGGTCTCCGAGCGGACCGTCGACCGCCAGGGCCGCACGGTGCGCGCCCGCCGCGTGGAGACCGGTCCCTTCGCGCACATGGACATCCACTGGAAGTACGCCGAGATCCCGGGCGGCACCTCGATGCACTGGACCCAGGACTTCGCGATGAAGCCCGACGCGCCGATCGACGACAAGGGCATGACCGAGCTCATCAACCGCAACTCCCGGATCCAGATGGAACTCATCCGGGACAAGATCGAACAGCGGGACCGCGAGCGTCGCTCCGCCACCGTCAGCTGACGGCCCGCCAGGCCGCGTCCGGACCGCCACCCGGCGGCAATGAAGGGACCCCCCTGATGCATCACGCTCTGATCGTCGCCCGCATGGCACCCGGCTCCGCCCCGGACATCGCCGAGGTCTTCCGGGCCTCCGACCGTACGGAGCTGCCCCACCTGGTCGGGGTCAAGCGGCGGACGCTCTTCCAGTTCGGTGACGTGTATCTGCACCTCATCGAATCCGACCGGCCGCCCGGCCCGGAGATCGCCAAGGTGGCGGAGCACCCCGAGTTCCGCAACGTCAGCGAGCGGCTCTCCGCGTTCGTCAGCGCCTACGACCCGGAGACCTGGCGCAGCCCCAAGGATGCGCAGGCCCAGCAGTTCTACAGCTGGCAGTGCGAGGGCAGCGGCTGACGCGTACCCGGAGCCGGGGCGGGCCCCCGGCTTCCGCGCCGGCCCGGGCAGGGGCGAGGTCGCCTGGCGAGGAGCAGTCTCCTCGCCGGGCGACCTGCCGTGTATGCCCGGGTTCATTCGGGGACGGTGCACTCGAAGGCGTGCAGATACGGGTTGACGACCCGGAGCTCGCCGACCTTGAGCCCGGCGTCCGTCATCCGGCTCACCAGGCTGGACCTGGTGTGCTTGGCGCCGCCGACGTTGAGGAGCAGCAGCAGGTCCATCGCCGTGGTGAACTTCATCGAGGGGCTGTCGTCGACGAGGTTCTCGATGATCACGACGCGGGCGCCGGGACGGGCGGCCCCGACGACGTTGTGCAGCGTGCGGCGGGTGCTCTCGTCGTCCCACTCCAGGATGTTCTTGATGATGTAGACATCGGCCTGGACGGGGATCTCCTTCCGGCAGTCACCGGGCACGATCCGTACCCGTGAGGCGAGCGGGCCGCCGTCCCGCAGCCGCGGGTCCGGGTTCGCCACGACCGTGGGCAGGTCGAGCAAGGTGCCCTGCATCGCGGGGTACTTCTCCAGCAGGCTGGCCAGGACGTGCCCCTGACCACCGCCGATGTCCGCCACCGACGACGCGCCGGCCAGATCGAGCAGCTGGGCGATGTCCTGCGCCGACTGCTTGCTGGAGGTCGTCATCGCCCGGTCGAAGACCTCGGCGGACTCCGGTGCGTCCTGGTGCAGGTACTCGAAGAACCCCTTGCCGTAGAGGCCGTCGAAGACGTTGCGGCCGGAGCGCACCGCCTCGTCGAGCCGCGGCCAGGCGTCCCAGGTCCACGGCTCGGTGCACCACAGGGAGATGTAGCGCAGGCTGTGGGGGTTGTCCTCGCGCAGCAGCCGGGACATGTCCGTGTGGACGTACTTCCCGTCGTCGGTCTCCGCGAAGATTCCGTAGCAGGACAGGGTGCGCAGCAGCCGCTCCAGCGGCCGCGGCTCGGCCCGTACCGCGGTGGCCAGCTCCTCGGCGGTGGTGGGCCGGTCGCCGAGCGCGTCGGCGACCCCGAGGCGCGCCGCCGCCCGTACGGCCGCCGCACACGCGGCGCCGAAGATCAGCTCACGCAGCTGCATGGCCGGCTGGGGGGTGGGACTTACGGTGGTCATTCCGCCTCTATTCTCCCGTTGACGACGGGTGCATCCTGTGCTCCCGGTGCGGCCGTGGGCACAGTCCGGCCGGCTGCGAGGTCCGGCACACATTCCTGATGAACCGGTTGTGCCGGCCGGCGCGGTCCCGGTTGGCCAGGTCCACGGGCTTGTTGCGCAGCACGATGTTGTCGCTGATGACATTGCGCTCGTTGAGCGACTTCACGAAGCTGGGGAAGAGCACGACCCCGCCGGAGAACGGGGAGGCGCCGCGGTTCTCGCGGATCAGGTTGTGCCGCACCAGCGCCTGCTCGGTGCCGGTGAGCAGGACGCCGACCCCCTGGATGAACGGCAGGCGGCCATTGGCGGGGCAGTGCTTGTTGTTCTTGACGATGGTGTTGTCCCGTACGGTCAGCGCGCCCGCCCGGGGACGGGACTCGTCGCCGACGATGAAGATGCCGCCGCAGTTCCCGGCGATGCTGTTGTGGGCGGCCGTCAGATTCCGGACACGCTGGAGGGTGATGCCGATCCGGTTGTGGGACAGCCGGTTCCCGGTGATCGTGGCGCCCCGGTTGTCGGTGGCACCGCCCTCTTCGCCCACGACGTTCGCGAGGTAGATGCCGGAGTCGCCGTTGCCGGTGACGGTGTTGTCCCGGATCGCGGCGCGGGTGGACCTCTCCTGCGCGATGCCCCACACGCCGTTGCGCCGCGCGGTCACCCGGTGCACGGTCAGCCGGTCGGTGCGGGAGGCCCAGATGCCGGTCTTCCGGAAGCCCTGGACGGTCAGCCCGTGCAGCGTGACGCCGTGCAGCCTCCTGCCCCGCTCACCGATGATGCAGATGCCGTTGCCCTCGCGCCCACAGGCGTTCTGGGCCCGCTTGCCGGACGGACCGATCACCGTACGGCGGCCCGCGCCGATCAGGCGCAGCCGCGGCTTGGTGATCAGCACGCTTCCCCGGTAATGACCGGGACGGATGAAAAGGGTGTCGCCCGGCCGCGCCCTGTTCACCGCCCGCTGGATCGATTCGCCGGGGTGGACGACGTGGTATCCGGCCGGTTCGCTCGGTGCGGCCGCGCCCAGTCCGCCGACCAGCATCGCGGCGACGCAGCTCAGGTATTTCATCTGTCGTAGCGCCATGAGGCGAAGCTATGGGCGATCATGCCCGCTCGCCACATGTGGTGAGCCGTTGATGACGGTGGGTACGGCCGCCGGTGTGCGACACGCCGTCAGGTCCGGTGCCCAGGCAGGCACCGGACCGCCCATCAGGGCCGGTCAGCGGGGTCCCGCGGGCTCTCGTCGCCGGTGTGGAACGCCTCGCCGCACGGCACGGAACCGGCGGACCGGGAATCAGCTGACCGGGTATCGGACCGGCCATCGGACGGAGCGTCGGGACGGGCATCGGGGGCGTCGGGGCGGGCGTCGGGGCCGGTGTCCGACGGGGCATCAGCCGGCCCGTCCGGCCACACCTCGGTCAGGAAAGCCGCGAGGCTGGTCGGCAGAAACCACGGTCGGGCGCGGAAAACGGTCACGGAGGAACAACGCGCCAGGCCCGGCCGACGACACCGGCCCGGGGGCAGCGGGCCCGCTTGATCACCCCAACGGCCGCGGGGGAGGCGGTCGCCCCGGCCGGGGTCGCCCCGGCCGTCCGAGGGTGCCGGGCCGCTGCCGCCCGGCCCCCGCAGCGCCGCTGTCTCGCACGGCCGACGCAGGCTCAGCCCGCCCGCTCCACCGCGCTGCGCTCCACGCAGAACTCATTGCCCTCGATGTCGGCCAGGATCGCCCACCCGGTCCCGTCGGCCCGGCGGTGGTCGGCCACCAGGGTCGCGCCGAGCGCCAGCAGCCGCTCGACCTCCTCGTCCCGGCTCCGGTCCTGCGGCTGCAGATCCAGATGCACCCGGTTCTTCACCGTCTTGGTCTCGGGCACCGTGAGGAACAGCAGCGCACCGCCGGCGGTCGTGACCGTGGCCTCCGGATCGCCCGGCCGGTCGTCCTCGGCGAGCGTTCCACCCAGCACCTGTGCCCAGAAGCCGGCCAGACGGTAGGCGTCGGTACAGTCGATCGTGGTGTGCCGTATCCATGAAGTCATGGACGCCACTCTGTGGTTGAAGGACGGAGCTGTCCATCGGAAATCATCCGGCACACCACGCCGTGGGCGCGGTTCCGGCGTCCGCCTTCCGCAATTACCATGAGGGAAAATGCCGTTGAGCCGGACCGTGGCCGGCGGGCGACCGGGCGGGGACGCACCCGGGCGCCGGGACCGTCCCGGGCAGGGCCCACCCCTGCAAGTCGCCCGGCCCCGTCGTCTACAGTTGCAGAATTCCGCAATTCAACAGATGACGCGACGGCCGGTCGGCCTGAACGCGGAGGACATGCGTGGGCGGTTTCGCCGAATCGGTAAGGGAACGAGTGCGCGTGACGCGGTCCGCTCCTCGTCCCGGGGACGGGGCGCAGCGGTGAACGGTGCCTGGGTTCCGCCGGGTCGGGCCGAGGCCGGCGCACTGTCCGCGGCCGAAGCCGTGGGGGCGGCCTCGTGATCCGCCCGCTCCGTTCCCCGCTCGGTGACCGGACCGGAACCCTCCGCTCGTCCTGCGACGGAAAAGGGTGAGCGCTGATGTCCGGCGCAGCAAGGCGTAAGGGGCCACCGCCGTGGCGGGCGGTCCGCTCCCGTACCTGCATACCCACGCCCTCCGGGCACGGCACCGTACGCCCCTGCCGGGGGCGGCCGACCGGAGGGGGACCGCTGCGCACGGCCCCCGGCCGCGGCCGTGCCTGCCCGGAGAGCACCGCACCTCGCACCACCTCGCCGCGCTGCGGCATCCCGCACTCCCGTACGGCCGCGGTCCGGCCCGGAACCCAGCTGGCGCGGCTGCCCGGCGCGGTGCTGCTCACCCACCGGGCCCCCCGGCACAGCCTCTGGCGACGGGTCCTGCTCCACATCGTCGTCACCCAGCTCCTGCTGCTCTTCCTGGCGATGGTCATCTATCTGGGGCGGCACGCCGGGACGTGACGGACCACGCGGGCACGTGCCGCGCACGGACCGTCGGCACCCGCGCCGCGTCCGCCCGCTCCCGGACCCGCCACAGCCACGCGACATCACGCCCGAACGACCACACCAGGAGCGCCAGCGCCACCGCGACCGCCGCGGCCGCCGATGCCCTCGGCAGGATCCCGGCACCGGCCACCACCAGCACGACGCCCTGCAGCGCCGCCACGGTCTTACGGGCCATGCTGTGCGGCAGTGCCCCGCGCAGCCACGGCAGCGCCCAGGAGGCCGCGACGAAGGCGTACCGCATGAGGCCGATGGCCAGGACCCAGGCGCCCAGCGGCAGCGCGAGGTGGATGCAGAGCACCAGGATCAGGAAGGCGTCGACCTCCATGTCGAACCGCGCTCCGAGCGGGGTCGCCGTCCCGGTGTACCGCGCCACCTTTCCGTCCACGCCGTCCAGGACCAGCGCCACGGCGGCGAACGCGATCAGCACCGCGACCGGTACGTGCCGGCCGAAGGAGTCCGCGACCATCGCCGTCACCCCGCCGACCAGGATGGTGCGGGCCAGCGTGACGCGGTTGGCCGGTCCGAACGTCAGGGTCCATGACCGGCGCACCGCGACGGTGAGGACGGCCCAGGTGGCCACCGCGAAGACCAGGCCCGTCAGCCAGCCCACCACGCTCAGGCCGACCGCGCGGCACAGCACCTCCAGCAGCAACAGCTGCACGCCCATTCCTGCCGTAATGTCCGGTCCGAACGGCCTTGTGTCGTAGCGCTCTTGTACGGCCACCATGCCTCCCGTGACGTGTGGCGGAGTCGAAGGGTGTTGCGTATCGTGACGGCGTCCCCATGATCCCCAGCATTGTTGAACCATCCGCGTAGCGTCCAGGAGGATCCCTATGCCGCGCGTCGCTTGTGCCTTTTGGCTAAGCGTTTCAGGGCAGGGCGAAATCCGGACGGTGCCGGTCCCGGAGCCCCGTGACGACGAAGTCCTGGTGCGCACGCTCTGCTCCGGTGTGAGCCGTGGCACAGAGACCCTGGTCTTCCGCGGGGGTGTCCCCGAGAGCCAGCACGCCGTGATGCGGGCGCCGTTCCAGGAAGGCGACTTCCCCGCACCGGTCAAGTACGGCTATCTCAACGTCGGAGTCGTCGAGCAGGGGCCGTCCGCCCTGCTGGGCCGCACGGTCTTCTGCCTCTATCCGCACCAGACGCACTACGTCGTCCCGGCGAGTGCGGTGACCCCGGTACCGGACTCCGTCCCCGCCTCGCGCGCTGTGCTGGCGGGCACGGTCGAGACCGCGGTGAACGCCCTGTGGGACGCCGCGCCGCTGGTCGGCGACCGGATCGCGGTGGTCGGTGCGGGCATGGTCGGCTGCAGTGTGGCCGCGGTCCTCGCCCGCTTTCCCGGTGTCAGGCTACAGCTGGTCGACGCCGACCCCGCACGGGCCGCCACCGCCGAGGCGCTGGGGGTGGACTTCGCGCTGCCGCAGGACGCGAGGGGCGACTGTGACCTGGTCGTCCACGCCAGCGCCACCGAGCGGGGGCTGGCCCGCTCGCTCGAACTCCTCGCCCAGGAAGGCACCGTCATCGAGCTGAGCTGGTACGGCGACCGGCAGGTCAGCCTGCCGCTGGGGGAGGCCTTCCACTCCCGCCGGCTGGTCGTGCGCAGCAGTCAGGTGGGTGCCGTCTCCCCGGCCCGGCGCGCCCGTCGTACCTTCGCCGACCGGCTGGCGCTCGCCCTCGACCTGCTCGCCGACCCCGCCTTCGATGCGCTGGTCACCGGCGAATCCGCCTTCGAGGACCTGCCGCGGGTGATGCCCCGGCTCGCCTCCGGCGACCTCCCCGCGCTGTGCCACCGCATCCGGTACACCCCGGCGGACGGCTAGGCGGGGTCCGCAACGGCCCCGTGGACCGCCTGAATTCGCCCTCTCGCGACACCGTCACTGAGACCGACATCACACCGGAGGAACGGCCTTGTTCAGCATCACCGTCCGCGATCACCTCATGATCGCCCACAGCTTCCGTGGCGAGGTCTTCGGCCCCGCACAGCGTCTGCACGGCGCGACCTTCCTCGTGGACGCCACCTTCCGCCGGCCGGAGCTCGACGACGACAACATCGTCGTCGACATCGGCCTTGCCACCCGGGAACTCGGTGCCGTGGTCGGGGAACTGAACTACCGCAACCTCGACGAGGAGCCCGCCTTCACCGGCATCAACACCTCGACGGAGGCCCTGGCCAAGGTGATTGCCGACCGGCTCGCCGACCGCATCCAGGCGGGCAACCTCGGCGAGGGCGCCCGCGAGCTGACCGGCATATCGGTCACCCTGCATGAATCCCACATCGCCTGGGCGACCTACGAGCGCACTCTGTGACCCGCACCGGCGCCACGGCGACGGCGGAGCGCGTGGTGCATGTGGTCCTGCCCGGCGACGTCGACGATCCGGCGGCGCCCAGCGGCGGCAACACCTACGACCGCCGGGTGTGCCGCGATCTCCCCGCGGCGGGCTGGCGGGTGCGCCCGTATGCCGCGCACGGAAGCTGGCCGCGGCCGGACGCCGCCGCCCGCGTGGGGCTGGCGCAGCATCTCGCGCGGCTACCGGACGACGCCGTGGTCCTGCTCGACGGGCTGGTCGCCTGCGGTGTCCCGGAAGTGCTCCGCCCCGAGGCGGACCGGCTGCGGCTCGCCGTCCTCGTCCATCTGCCGCTGGGTGACGAGACCGGGCTCGATGCCGCCGTGGCCGCGGAGCTGGACGCCCGCGAACGCCGCACGCTGCACGCCGCCGAGGCCGTGGTGGCCACCAGCGACTGGGCCGCCCGCCGGCTCGTCACGCACCACGGACTGGCGGCCGCGCGCGTCCATGTCGCCAGGCCGGGAGCCGACCCGGCACCCCCCGCGCCCGGCACCGACGGTGCCTCCGGACTGCTGTGTGTCGCGTCGGTCACCCCGCGCAAGGGCCAGCACCTCCTGGTGGAGGCGCTGACGGAGGTCGCCGATCTGCCCTGGAGCTGCACCTTCGTCGGCGGGCTCGGCCGCGACACCGGCTACGCCGACCAACTGCGCGACCGGGTGACGGAGTTGGGCCTCGACGACCGGATCACCTTCACCGGGCCGCAGGCCGGCGCCGCGCTGGACGCGCGCTATGCCGCCGCCGATCTGCTGCTGCTCGCCTCGTCCGCCGAGACCTACGGCATGGTCGTCACCGAGGCGCTGGGGCGCGGGATTCCGGTCCTGGCCACGGACGTGGACGGGGTACCGGAGGCGGTCGGCCGGGCTCCGGACGGCAGGGTTCCCGGACTTCTGGTACCGCCCGGACGGCCGGCGGCGCTCGCCGGGGCGCTCCGTGACTGGCTCGGCGATCCGCAACTCCGCGGCCGGCTGAGGGAAGCGGCACGCGGCCGGCGTGCCATGCTGGAGGGGTGGGAGATGACGTCGCACAGTCTGGCCGGGACGCTCGATCGGCTTCGGCACGAGCCCCGGAGCACCCGATGAATGCCACCGACCGGCCCCGATTCGCCCCTGACTGGCTGGAGTTGCGCGAACGGGCCGATGCCGCAGCGCGCGCTCCGGAACTGCTGCGTCCGCTGCGCGAACGGCTCTTTGCGCAGCCGGCTCCGGACGGCAGCCGGGGGCTGGTGATCCGTGACCTCGGCTGTGGCACCGGCTCGATGGGGCGCTGGCTCGCCGTCCGGCTGCCCGGGCCGCAGCACTGGGTCCTGCACGACCACGACCCCTTGCTGCTCGCGCACGCCGGGGCGCGGATGCCGATAACCGCCGCCGACGGCACGCCCGTTGAGGCCACGACCACGCGCGGCGATCTGGCCGACCTCAGCGCCGCCGACCTCGCCGGCACCTCGCTGGTGACCGCCTCCGCGCTGCTCGACCTGCTCACCCGCGAGGAGGTGGAGGACCTCGCCGAGGCCTGTGTCGGCGCGGGCTGCCCGGCGCTGCTGGCGCTCTCCGTCGCCGGGCGGGTCGAACTGACCCCGCCCGATCCCCTCGATACCGAGATCGCCGAGGCCTTCAACGACCATCAGCGCCGTACGGACCAGGGCCGCGCGCTGCTCGGTCCGGATGCGATCGCGGCGGCGGTCGCGGCGTTCGAGCGGCGCGGTGCGACGGTCCTGGTGCGGTCCAGCCCCTGGCGGCTCGGCTGCGTCGAATCGGCGCTGATCGCCGAATGGCTGCGTGGCTGGGTCGGGGCCGCGCACGCCCAGCGCCCGGAGCTGGCGCCCGATGCCGTGGCCTATCTGCGCCGCCGGCTGGAGGAGTGCGCGGCGGGGGAGTTGAACGTCGAGGTGTACCACACCGATCTGCTGGCGCTGCCCCGGCCCGTCTCCGGGAGCGCGTGATGGACCGGTCCCGCTGGGCGGCGTGGCTCAGGATGCTCGCGGGACTGGCCATCCTGGTGGCGCTGGTGTGGCATCTGGGATCCGACGCCTTCGTGTCGGGCCTGCGCCGGATCGACGCCGCCACGCTGCTGGCCGGGCTCGCGATCGGCCTGCTGACCACGGTGTGCAGCGCCTGGCGCTGGTCGCTGGTGGCCCGCGGTCTCGGACTGCGACTGCCGCTGGGCCGGGCCGTCGCGGACTACTACCGGGCGCTGTTCCTCAACGCGGCCCTGCCCGGCGGCGTGCTGGGCGATGTGCACCGCGCGGTACGCCACGGTCGCACCTCCGGTGACCTGGGCCGCGGCGTCCGTGCGGTGGTCCTGGAACGCACCGCGGGCCAACTCGTCCTGCTCGTCGCGGGGGCGGCGGTGCTGCTCGTACGGCCCTCCCCGGTCCTGGCGCCGGTCGGCCGCATCCTCACCTCGCCCGCCGTCGCGCTGTCCGTGGCCGCGGTGGCCGTGCTGCTGACGGCGGCCGCGCTTGGGCTGCGGGCCCGGCGGGGTGCCTCGCGGGCCGAACGCGCCGTCCGCGGCATGCTGGCCGAGGTACGGCAGGGCCTGCTCGGGCGTGGGGTGTGGCCCGGTGTCGCGCTCTCGTCCGTGGCGGTCCTGACGGGGTATCTCGGGATGTTCGTGCTGGCCGCCCGGGTGGCCGGAGCCACCGCGCCGATCGCCGAACTCGTGCCGCTGGTGGTGCTGGCGCTGCTGGCGATGGCGCTGCCGCTGAACGTCGGCGGCTGGGGCCCACGCGAAGGCGTCGCCGCGTGGGCCTTCGCCGCCGCCGGCCTAGGCGCGGCGCAGGGGCTCACCACCGCCGTGATCTACGGCGTGCTGGCTTTCGTGGCGAGCCTGCCCGGCGCCGCGGTCCTGCTCGTGCGCCGCTCCGTCACCCGGCGTGGCGAGCGGCCGCAGGTCGAGCTCGAAGAGCGTGTCCTCGCCGAGCAGGGCGCGCCGCAGCGGCGGGCGTAGCGCCTCCCGCATCACCGGCGTTCCGGGAAACCGCAGCCCGGGGACGCCGTCGCCGAGCAGCACCGGCGCGACCGTGACGTACAGCCGGTGCAGCGCCCGGTCCTGCAGGAACCGCGACACGGTGACCCCGCCGCCCTCGATCAGCACCCGGCCCAGCCCGCGTGCCGCCAGCGCGGTCAGCAGACGCCCCGGGGAGGCGGCCGCCGCGTCCGGCAGCACCAGCACATCGACCCCGTCGGGCCGGGGGACGGGGGTGACGTCCGGCCCCACCACCCAGAGCGTCGGTGCGGCCCCATCGGTGAACACCCCGCTGTGCAGCGGCACCCGTCCCCGCGGATCGAGCACCACCCGCACCGGATTGTTGCCCGCACAGGCGCGCACGGTCAGCCGCGGATCGTCCGCCACCGCGGTGCCCGCGCCGACGAGCACCGCGTCGGCGAGCGCCCGCAGACGGTGCAGATGGCAGCGGTCCTCCGGGCCGGTGACGAAGTCGGCATCGCCCGTACGCGTCGCGATGAAGCCGTCCAGGCTCTGCCCGAGCTGGGCGAACGCGACCCGGGGGCCGGCCAGGCACAGCGGCAGATAGCGGGCGGTGAGCTCCACCGCCTCGGGGGTGGCGGGCTCTCCCCACCGCAGCCCGCCGTCGCCGTCGGACACCAGCCCGGCGGCGTGCGCCCCGGTGGTCGTACGGATGTCCCGCAGCCGGTCCCAGGCGGCCGCCGCGTCGAGTTCCTCAGTCATGGGCCGGTTCCCCCGCGCCGAAGAGTGCGGCATATTCGCCGAATGTCTCGGTCAGGCCGGCCAGCAATTCCCGGCCCTTCCGGGCGGACGCGAGTGACGGCCGTCCGATGACTCCGGATTCGGTATAGGCCGACATGCCCAGCGTCAGGAGGTGCTTCCGGTCATCGGCGACACAATCCGCCGATTCATAGCCTTCCTTGACCAATTCGGGATGGGCATGCAGCAGAATGGACGTCTCGGCCTCTCCGGCATGCATATCGGTGTGCCCGGACGTCTGCACCCCGGCGCGGGCGCGTGCCCGGTCCCAGTCGGCCGATCCGGGGAACAGCGCCATCCGCACACCGCGCCCGGCGGATTCCTGAACGACATTGCGCAGTACGTAATTTCCGCCGTGCCCGTTGACGAGAATGAGGGTGCCGATACCGGACCGGCTCAGCGAATCGGCGATGTCCGTGACGACCGCATGCAGGGTGCGCGCCGAAATGCTGACGGTCCCGGGCCAGGCGGCGTGTTCGTGGGAACAGGACACGGTCAGCGGCGGCAGCAGCTGGACCCGATGGGCGGCCGCGAGCTCCCTGGCGATGGTGCAGGCAATCACCGTGTCGGTGGCCAACGGCAGGAAGGCGCCGTGCTGTTCGAAGCTACCGATGGGCAGAACGGCCATCGTCGGCTGCCGTGCCCGGATGTCCTCGGTGGTGTCGGCCGGCCACGGGCCGGGGGGCGAAGTCGGGTGTCCCGAAGCGGTCATGGTGTGCTGCGGCCTTTCGTCGCTGACTCACCGAGTCATGGTCTTCGCAGCATACTTGTTGTGTTCTGAGTGAGTCCTGACGATCATTTCCTCACGCGGGTACGATCACGCCATGATGGACCCCGACGACGATGCCGTGCGCAACCTCCGTGTCGCTTTCGACGATGCTCTTGGCCAAAAACCAGGTGTGGAACGGGTGGTGGAGGTCCGGCTGCCCACCGCATACGGCGAATTTCTCGCCGTCGGTTATCTCGACCACCGCAGCGGCATCGAGCAAGTGGCGCTGGTCCACGGTGATGTGGCCGGCGAGCTGACGCTGGCCCGGATGCATTCGGAATGCCTGACCGGCGATGCCTTTGCGTCCACCCACTGCGAATGCGGCGACCAATTGTCCGCGGCGCTGCGCGCGATCGTGGCGGAAGGACGCGGCATTCTGGTCTATCTCCAGGGCCACGAGGGCCGCGGTATCGGCCTGCTGGCCAAGCTCCAGGCGATGAAGCTGCAGGAGGGCGGGCTGGACACGGTGGAGGCGAACATCGCGCTCGGGCTGCCCGTCGACGCCCGCGACTACGGCGCCGCGGCCGAGATACTGCAGGACCTGGGCGTGCGGTCGGTGCGGCTGATGTCGAACAATCCGCGCAAGCGCGAGGCGCTGGTGCGGCACGGCGTCGCCGTCGCCGAACAGGTCCCGCTGCTGATGCCGCCCCGTGCGGAGAACATCCGCTACCTCCGCGCCAAACGGGAGCGCCTCGACCACGACCTGCCGCATCTGGACGGCGTCACCGGGCTGTCCTGACGCGGCCGGCCGGTCCGCGCGGGTGGTCACGCAGGCCACGAGGGAGGGTCCCCGACCGTGTGGTCGCGGGCCCTCCCCCGGGTGATCCGGGCAATGGGACCGCCGGATCAGGAGGCGGCGACTGTCGCCCTCTCGGCCGCGGCGGCTTCCTGCCGGGCCGGCAGGACACGCTCCGCGAGATGACCGAAGACCAGCCCGAAGGCCGTCCACAGCACCAGTTGGATGGCGATCGCCGACAGCCGGAACTGCCAGAGGAGGGTGGCGGAGAAGTCGGCGGGCACCTCGTTGACGGCCGGCAGGAACGCGTACGCGAGGCCGACGGCCACCACGAACGCGGCGGCTGCCGCGACCGTGGCGTTCCAGTTGCCCAGCTTCGGAGCCAGCCGCCGCCCGAGGATCGTGGCGGCGACGGCCAGCAGGACGCCGAGCAGCATCATCAGGAAATACAGCGTGGTGCGGGTGCCGATGGTGTCGGGGTCACCGACGGACGGCGGGTTGGCCGGGTACTTCAGGAACGGTACGAGGTAGACGGCCAGCAGCGCCGCTCCGGAGAGCAGCACGGCCGTGGCCCGGGCACCGAAGCGGCCGATCCGCCCCAGCGCGAAGCAGAAGGCCAGTGCGGCGATCCCGCCCAGCGCCACGCCGTAGACCAGCACGCCGGTCGCCAGCCCCGCAGTGGACTGCAGACCGCGGCTGACGACCTCCATCTCGTGTTCGTGGCTGTGTGCTTCCTCGAACGCGATGGCGGCGTCCACCTGCGGTTCGCCCAGCAGAAAGGCGACGCCGAGGGCCACGACACCGGCTGCCAGCCCGGCGAGCATCCCGCGCACCAGAAGAGCTCTGATGGTGACGGAGTTCATGGGTGCGGCGTCCGATCAGTGGCAGGGGAATCCGAGGAGGTGGCGCCCGTCGTGGACCCACTCGTGGACGTCGGTACCGGAGAGCAGCGAGGTCGCGCCCTGCTCCGCGCCGATGAAGTACAGCAGCACGAGCATCAGGACGCCGAAGAACAGCGCCCAGGGGGCAAGGGCCTTGAGGGGGAGCGGGGCGGGGGTGACGGCGCCGGTGGCCGGGGGTGCGATGGTCTGAGCCATGGCAGAACCTCCTGTGCGGGGAACTCGCGTCCCTTGTCGGTGGAGTGCGCGACAACATGCCGGGTCTGGCTCGCCCGGTTCCGGCCCTGCTGGGCTGGTGAAGACCGGACATACAGTGGCGCGACCGCGCCGGGATCCCACCGGCTTCCGTCATGTCGTCGTCAATATCATCGGGAAGGTACCGCGGACCGTCCCCCGGGCCAAGGCCCCCGAGGGGGCGGAGAGGCGCAGGGCAGGGCGCGCCGGACGGCCAACTCCCTTGCGGCGTCGAGAGGTTGCCGTCGCGGGCGGCAAGCGAAAGAAGAGAGCATGACAACTCGGGTGATGTTGGTCTCAGCGGCCGCGGGTCAGGCCCAGCGCGAGGTGCGCTTCGACGACGACGGCCCGCTGAGCGAGGCCGGGCGGCGCCGGGCCCGGGCCGCCGCCGGAGCGCTGCCGCCCGTCGAGCGGAGCATGGTCTCGCCCTCGGTCCGGTGCCGGCAGACCGCCGAGGAGCTCGGACTGGCGGTCCGGTCCGCGCCGGAGCTGGCGGGCTGCGCGATGGGCGCCTGGCGCGGCCGGACCCTGGCCGAGGTCGCCGACGGCGATCCGGCCGCGGTGTCCGCCTGGCTCTCGGACCCGGCCTTCGCGGCGCACGGCGGGGAGTCGCTGCGGCAGCTGTGCGCGCGGATCGCGGGCTGGCTGGCGCGCACGGCCTCGGACGGGGGCCGGGTGCTGGCCGTCGTCGAGCCGGACGTCGTCCGTGCCGCGGCGGTGTGTGCCCTCCGGGTGCCCGAGGAGGCCTTCTGGCGGCTGGACGTTCCGCCGCTGACCGTGACCGAGCTGAGCGGCCGCGGCGGCCGCTGGAATCTGAGCCTGGGGAGGGCGCTCGACCGCAGGTGAGGGCGGTGCGGCGGCATTGGTTCACAATTCATCTGTCCTCTCATCTACACATAAAGGCGACATAAGCGCAGAATAAAAAGTGCGTGGTCCTACGCCACGCGGAAACGGCCAGCTTGCGAACGAAGGAGGCGAGTCGCATGGCCGACGTCTCACACCACAGGGGAGATCTCGCCGGTCACCCCGATGCATCGGAGATGCAGGCCCGGTACGACCGGGTACTCGGCGGGCGGGACGTGGTACTCGTCGACGGACCGGTGTTCCTGGTCGGCCTGTACTGCGCGGTCTCGCCGTGGATCCTCCACTTCACGGCCGCACAGCCGGCACTCGTGACGCACAACCTCATCCTCGGTATCGCGATCGCCCTGCTGGCGGTCGGGTTCACCGTGACACCGGAGCGGATGTACGGCCTGAGCGGCGCGATGTGCGCGATCGGTGTGTGGATGATCATCTCGCCCTGGGTCGTCGGCAGCGCTCCGGACGCCGGCGTCATCTGGAACAACGTCGTCATCGGCGCCCTGACGTTCCTGTTGGGCGCGATGTGCGTCGCCGCGGCGTCGAAGAGTCGCCGCGCCACCTGAGGCGCGCTCCCCGCGGGAGCGTGCGACGAGCCGCCGACCGTACGCCCCTCGGGGCGAGCCGGCCGGCGGCTCTGCGCGCGGGCGCGCCGGGCCCCGAGAAGCCGGCCGCCGCGGGTCGTCGGGGCGGGGTCCGGGGGCGGCGGACGGTGCGGTGAGAGGGTGCGGTCAGGGGTGCACGCCGTGGCGGGGCGGCCCGCCCGCACGCATGCGGTCACCGGGTAAATTCGGTTAAATCGGTTGCATGGGTCCTCCGACTGTGGCCCCTCGCCCCGGAGAGGTGGCGTCCCGTGACCGCTGTGCCCGTGGATGATCACGAA
Source organism: Streptomyces sp. TM32 (assembly GCF_004122755.1). NCBI lineage: Bacteria > Bacillati > Actinomycetota > Actinomycetes > Kitasatosporales > Streptomycetaceae > Streptomyces > Streptomyces sp. TM32. The sequence continues at coordinate 19,831 of NZ_SDIG01000040.1, read as the reverse complement.
GACTTCGCCGACGCCGACCGCGGCTTCATCGCGGCGCTCGACCCGCCCGAGATCACCATGGACGACGGCCGGGTGGTCTGGAACGCCGAGGCCTACGCTTTCCTGGCCGGCAACTGCCCCGACACCGCGCACGAGAGCCTGTGGCGGCAGGGCCGGCTGGTGAGCCGGCACGGTCTGTACGAGATCACCGACGGCATCTACCAGGCGCGCGGCCTGGACCTGGCCAACATGACGCTGGTCGAGGGCGACCACGGCGTCGTCGTCATCGACCCGCTCCGCTCCGCCGAGACCGCCGCCGCGGCCCTGGAGCTCTACCGCAAATACCGCGGCGACCGGCCGGTCACCGGCCTGATCTACACCCACTCGCATGCCAACCACTTCGGCGGAGCCCGCGGCGTGCTGCCGCACGGCCACCACCCCGTGCCCGTCCTCGCGCCGGCCGGCTTTCTCGCGCACGCGGTGGGCGAGAACGTCGACGCCGGCGTCGCGATGGCCCGGCGCGCCGTCTACCTGTACGGAACCGGGCTCCCCAAGGGGCCGGACGGCCAGATCGGCTGCGGCCTGGGCACCGTCCCCTCCACCGGCACCATGACCCTCATCCCGCCGACCGTGGACATCACCAGCACCGGCCAGGAGGAGATCGTCGACGGCATCCGTACCGTCTTCCAGCTCACCCCCGGCACCGAGGCCCCCGTCGAGATGAACTTCAGCCTCCCGGCGCATCACGCGCTCTGCCTGGCCGAGAACGTCACCCACACCCTGCACACCGTCCTGACGCTGCGCGGCGGCGCCGTCCGCGACACCCGGGCCTGGGCCCGGTACCTGGGCGAGGCGCTGGCCCTGTTCGGCGACGAGGCCGAGGTCGCCTTCGCCTCCCACCACTGGCCCACCTGGGGCAAGGAACGCGTGGCGGCCCTGCTGGCCGGGCAGCGCGACCTGTACGCCTATCTGCACGACCAGACGCTGCGGATGCTCAACGAGGGGCTCACCGGCACCGAGATCGCCGAGGAGCTGCGGCTGCCGCCGGAGCTGGAGCGGGTCTGGGCCCACCACGGCTACTACGGCTCGCTCGGCCACCACGTCCGCGCGATCTACCAGCGCCATCTGGGCTGGTTCGACGGCAACCCCGCCCACCTGTGGGAGCATCCGCCGGCCGAGCAGGCCCGACGCTACGTGGACACCATGGGCGGCATCGAGGCCACGGTCGACGCGGGCAAGCGGTACGCCGCCGACGGCGATCTGCGGTTCGCCGCCACCCTGCTCAACCACGCCGTCTTCGCCGACCCCCACAACCTCCGCGCCCGGCGCGAACTCGCCCTCGTCTACGAGCGGCTGGGCCACGGCTGCGAGAACGGCGCCTGGCGCAACTTCTACCTCACCGGTGCGAGCGAACTGCGCGGCACCCTCGCCGAGGCCTCGCCGGACACCACCGAGCCCGAGCTGGCCCGGGCCCTGACCGTCGACCAGCTCCTCGATTCGCTCGCCATCCGCATCGACGGCCCCCGCGCCTGGTCCACCGCGCTCACCCTCGACCTCTACCTCCCCGACGAGGACCGGACCTGGCATCTGACGCTCTCCCACGGCGCCCTCACCCACCTCAGCTCGCCCGGCGCGCCCACCCCGTCCAAGGAGCGCACCCCGGACCTCACGCTCACCCTCACCAAGCCGCAACTGCTCGGCCTGCTCACCGGCGACGGGCCGGGCGAGAGCGCACAGAACGGCGAGAGCGGCGCACTGCACCAGCTTCTCGGCCTCGTCAGCACCCCGCACCCCACCTTCCCCGTCGTCACCCCCTGACGGGCCCGTCCGCGGGGCCGTCCGTCAACCTCGTGCCCCGGCGCGCTGACACCACCGGGCTGCTCCGTACACCCCGGCTGGGGCAAACTGGGCCGGTGGTGAGCAACATTCCCGAGGAGTCGACCACCTTCATCGGTCGACGAGCTGAACTGCACCGGATCGGCAACGACTTGACGGAGCACCGGCTGGTCACCCTGACCGGCCCCGGTGGTGTGGGCAAGACCCGGATCGCGATGCGGGCCGCGCGCGCGGCGGAGGCCCGGTTCCGCGACGGGGTCTGCTGGGCCGATCTGTGGCCCCTGCTGGGTGACGGCCGGCTGGTGGCCGGCGTCTGCGATGCCGTGGGGCTGGCCGACCACTCGGCGCGGTCCCCGGTGGCGGCGCTGTGCGAATGGCTCGCGGACAAACGGCTGCTGCTGGTGCTGGACTCCTGTGAGCATCTCGTCGAGGCCTGCCGCGACCTGCTCGGCGATCTGCTGACCGCCGCCCCGGGCGTGACCGTCCTGGTCACCAGCAGACAGCCGCTGGACATCGTCGGCGAGTGGACCACCGAGATCGGGCCGCTGTCCTGCACCGGCGACAACGACGCGCTGGCCCTGTTCACCGAACGGGCCGGCGCCGCGGCCCCCGGCCGGCGGCTCACCGCCCCGCGCAGTGTCGCGGCCGCCGCCGCCATCTGCCGGCGCCTCGAAGGCATCCCGCTGGCCCTGGAACTGGCCGGCGCCCAGCTGGCGCACAGCTCCGTCGAGCGGATCGCCGCCCGCCTCACCTCCCGTTTCGACGCCCTCGACGGCGACGGTCCGGTGCAACCGCCGCGGCACCGGACCCTGCGCTGCGCCATCGGCTGGAGCCATGAGCTGTGCGCCCCGCTGGAGCGGCTGCTGTGGGCCCGGCTGTCCGTCTTCCGCGGTACCTTCGACGAGGAGTCCGCGAGCGCCGTGTGCGCCGGCGGTCCGCTCACCGGGCCGGGGGTGCGCAGCGCGCTGGCCGGGCTGGCCGCCAAGTCGGTGCTCACCCGCGAGGGCTCCCGCTTCCGCATGCTCGACACCCTGCGCGAGTACGGCCGGATGTGGCTGGCCGAACTCGGCGAGACGACGGAACTCGCCGACCGGCACGCCGCCCACTTCGCCGCCCTCGGCCGCCGGGCCGAGCAGGGCTGGCTGGGCCCCGAACAGCTGGCCTGGTACGGCCGGATCGCCGACGCCCATGTCGACCTGTGCACCGCACTGGACCACTTCCTGGCCACCGATCCGGAACAGGCCCAGGAACTCGGTGCTTCGATCGGCTTCATCTGGAGCTGCTGCGGCCATCTGCACGAGGCCCGCGACTATGTGGCCAGGGCGCTCGCCGCCCACCCGGGCCCTGGCCCGGCCCGCACCAGAGCGCTGTGGACGCTGGGCGTCGCGGTGCTGCTGCAGGGCGAGCTGGCCTCCGCCGAGGCCCTGGGCCGGGAGTGTGCGCGCGCCGCGCGGGAGTCCCGGGACGCGGAGGCGGTGCTCCAAGCGGGCTACCTCATCGGCCTCACCCATCTGATGGCCGGCCGCCCGATGTCCGCGCACACCGTCGCGGCCCAGGTGCTCGGCCCGCCGCCGCACGCCCCGTTCGACTCTCCCGGGCGGCTGCGCTGTCACCTCGTACAGATCTTCGCGCTCACCGGGCTGGGCCGGCTCGACGAGGCGCGCGCCGAGGCGACCGCGCTGCGCCACGGCTGTGTGCAGCGCGGCGAGTACTGGACCCGCTCCTACACCGACTACCAGCTCTCGCTGATCTCGCTGTTCCAGGACCGGCCCGAGGAGTCGGCGGAGCACGCCCGGGCGATGCTCGCGGCCAAGCAGGGCATCGGCGACAAATTCGGGATCGCGCTCGGCCTGGACCTGCTCGCGGCCGCGCTGGCGGCCCAGGGCGACGGTGCGGCCGCCGCCCGCGTCTCCGGCAGCGGCCAGGCCGTCTGGCGCACCGTCGGGCACCCCCAGCGCGGCACCCCGGAACTGCGTGCGGTGCGCGAGAAGTGCGAACAGCGGGCCCGCGCCGCGATCGGCGACGAGGCCTACGCGGACGCCTTCCACCAGGCCAGCGAGGAGTGCCCGGGCACCTCCCTGCCCCGGATCCTGGCGGGCGACCTGTGAGGACCGGCGGCCCCCGGCTCAGTCCGGGGCCTCGCCGGCCAGCGCGTACAGCAGGTCGTAGGCGGTGCCGGTCATCCGGCAGGTACGGCCACGGCGGGTGGCCAGCGCGACCACGCCGGTGTGCGACGCCCGGTGGTAGCCGAGGAACGCCTGCTGGCCGAAGGTCGCACCGACATGGAAGAGCAACGGTCCGCGCGGCGACGGGTGCTGATACCACGTCAGGGTGTGGGTGTGGCGCTTGCGCCAGCCGCGCCGCAGCAGCGGCACCTGGACGTCGCGCAGCGCCCCGGCCAGGGGAGTGCCGTCGGGGGAGAGCAGCGCCTCCAGGTAGGTGAGCAGATCGCCCGGGGTGGCGCGGACCGAGCCGGCGGCGACGAAGGCGCCCATCTCGGTGCTGCGGACCGGCGTCACGCCGTTCGCTCGGTGGCCGATGGCATCGGTGCCCGTGGTGCCGGGCCCCAGCGTCGTGCCGGTCAGCCCGAGGGGGCGCAGCACCCGGTCGGCGAGCAGGGTCGCGTAGCCGGCGCCCGCGGCGTGGGACATGGCCGGGCCGAGCAGCGCCAGCCCGAAGTTGGAGTAGCGCCAGCGGGTGCCGGGCCGGTTCCGCGGCCGCGTCCGGGCGAAGGCGTGCAGCAGCCGCTCGGTGTCGTAGCGGGCGTAGCCGTTGTCGTACGGCTTCACCAGCGCGCCGGGGATCAGATCGGCGGGGATGCGCGGCAGCCCGGAGGTGTGGGTGGCCAGATGCCGCAGGGTGATCCGGCGCGACTGCGGATGCGCCGGCGGCACCTCGGGCAGATGCACGGCGAGCCGGTCGTCCAGGGACAGCGCGCCGGCCCGGGCCAGGTCGGCCAGCAGCAGCACGGTGAACGTCTTGGACAGCGACCCCAGTTCGTAGCGCAGCGCATGCCGTGGGGTGGGCGGCGTGAGGGCGGAGCCGCCGGTCATCACGGTCCGCCGGCCGTGCCGGGTGACGGCCACCACGACGTCAGGGGCGTCGATCAGGGTCACGGCGTCTGCCAGGCGGTCACCGAGCGCCGGTTGCGCGAGGTCGGGGCTCATCAGACCGCGGACATCGCCCGGGAGGTGGCCATCGCGGAGGCGAACGCGGCGACCAGGGTGGGGTGGTGCACCTGATCGAAGACCTGGGCCGCATCGCCCCGCGGCATCTGATGGTGGATCGGCATCGCGCCCTCGGGCGACTGCGCGGCGGCGTACCGCTCCCACAGCTCCGCGTCCAGGGCGGGCCGCGGCAGACAGGCGTCGACGACGAGGAGCTCACCGAGCAGATCCCAGTGTTCGAGGTCCGCCCAGTCCTCCAGCCAGGCCGGCAGATACCGCGTCAGATAGTCGGCGACGGCCGGCGGAATGCGCTCGGGGGCCTCGCCCCAGTTGGTGAGGTGGAAGACGGTGTGGGTGATGTCGTAGGCGATGTGCAGCTGCACCGTCCACGGTTCGGCCAGCTGCCCCAGCCAGGTACGGGCCATGGCCTGGTCGAAGTCGCTGCTGGGCGGCAGCCCCAGCTTGCGTTCGGCGTTGAGGACACCGAGCCGCCGGTTGGGCACCATCTCCAGCGTCGCCCAGGTGGCGGTGCGCCGGCAGACCTCCAGCGTCGCCTCCAGCCCCGGATGGCGGTGGCCCAGTTCGTGGAAGGTCGCATAGACCTCCACCGGCACGGGGGAGAGCGGCTCGTCCTGCTGGAGCCGGGCCAGCACATTGCCGCCGTCCAGCAGCTCCCGCCAGGCGAAGTCCAGCAGCTGTCCGGCGCGGGCCTTCTGCCGGGAGCCGGCCACCCCCTCCCGGAACAGCACCTGCATATTGAGTGCCAGCTCCCCGATGGGCTTGAGCCGTTCGGTGACCGCGATGTTGTCGGCGAGGTCGCCGGCGGTCAGCCGGAAGTGCTCACGGTGGTTGTCGAGCCAGGTCAGGGCCCGGTCGCCGACAGCGTGCAGCAGGGCGGGGGACGCGGCCGTCACGGTCACGGGGCATTCTCGCTTTCGCAGGGGGTCCGCCCGCCCACCAGCGCCGGATCCCCGGCCACCGGACCGGCCTCGGCCTCGTCGCAGGCGATCCGGGCGAGGGTGGCGGCGAACGCGGTCACCAGGGTGGAGTGGTAGCAGGCCAGGAAGGTCTCGGCCGGGTCACCCGAGGACGGCGCGGCGCCGATCTCGGGCACACTGCCGTCGGCCGCCTGGGCGGTGGCCAGCCGCTGCCAGGCCACCGGATCGAAGGGGGCGGCGGGCAGGCAGGCCGTCACGGCCAGCAGCTCGCCCACCAGGTCCCACATCTCCTCCTCCAGCCAGGTGTCCAGCCAGGAGGGGAGCCACAGCCGCAGATAACCGGCGAATTCGGGGGACAGCCGCTTCCGGTTGCGCCCCCAGTCGGTGAGGTGGAAGACGTCATGCGTCACGCCGTAGACCGACTTGCGGTCCAGCGTCCAGGGCTCCGGCAGCCGGCCGAGGCCGGTCAGCGCCAGCACGGAGGCGAAGTCGGCGTGCTGGCGGAGCCCGAGTCGCCGCTCCGCGTTGAGCACGTTGAGGGTGCGGGTGTGATCCTCGCGGGCCACCCGCCAGCCGCGCAGCCGGGTCGTGGTCTGCACCAGCGCGTCCGCGTCCGCGTGCCGCAGCCCGGCCTGGGCGAAGGTCCCGTAGAGCTCCACGGGATAGGTGGCGAACGGCTCCCCGTGGATCAGCTCGGCGAACAGCTCACCGTCCCGGGTCTCGTTCCAGGCGAACGCGAACAGCCCGCGGGCGGCCTGACGGATCTCGTCACGTGGGTGCAGTACCCCGATCAGCTGGGTCAGCTCGGCGAGTTCACCGAGCGGTTTGAGGGTCAGATTCGGGTCGGCGTCCGTCGTCACGTTCGGGGGCAGCCGGAAGAAGCCGCGTGCTTCGTCCAGCCACCCCAGGCTGCCGCGGACCATCCGGTCCAGCAGCCCGGGGTCGCCCCGGCCGCCGGTCACCAACCCCGTCCGTAGAACCGCTGAGCGGCCACGACGTGCAGCGCCACCCGGGGGTCCGCACCACCCATCTGGCGGACGAACGCCAGTCCGCTGTCGAGCCCCAGCGTCGGTGCCACATCGGGCAGCCGCGCCAGCCAGCGCCCCAGACCGGCCGCCTGCAGCCAGTCCCGGCGGCGGACCGCCCGGACGAAACCGCGGGACAGGTCGTCGGTGCGCGCGGTCAGCTGCTCGGCGAGCCCCGGGGCCAGCTTGGGCAGCGCGAGCGCCGCGAGCTGGGACACGCGGTGGGAGAGCTTCGGCCAGGGCGTGCTGACGACCCAGCCGGTCGCGGCCTCGGGCGGTGCGGGCCAGGGCTGCGCGCCCGCGGGCAGAAACGCGTGCGAGGCCTCGACCAGGCCCCGGTAGGTCCACCGCGATACCTCCGAGGCATCCGCGCCCGGTGGATAGGCCGCCAGCGCCTGCCGGACCACCGCTTCGTCCTCGGGGCCTACGGGTGCCCCGCGGTGTTCCATGGCGTACGGCGCGAGCGCATCGGCGCCGAGCACCCGGACCGCCGCCGGGGTCAGCGCGTCGTCGTGCCGCAGAATGCCGGACAACGCATAAGGGTCGCCCTCACCCCGCAGGGCGAGGGCGACCCCGGTTGCGGCATCGGCAATCACAGCGCTGAGCGGGACTGCTCCCTGCGTCTGTTCAGCCAACGCTTTCCCCTCAGCCTTATCGGTTGTCAGTCTTGGGCCGGGGGGTGGGCGGCGAGATCAGCAGCAACCCGAAAAACAGCAGCGCTGAGCTGCACTCGCGCGTATCGCGGTAAACGCCGTCGGCCTCGGCGGGTTCAAGCAGTCCCTCGACCTCGGCGGCCAGGGTGGCCGTCTCGACCGGCGCTGTGCGATCCGTAACCATGCGATCAACTCCTTCGACGAATGGGATACCAGATTCACATCGTCATTTATCGGATGCAACGGGAGAAATCGGACGAGTGCTCATCTTTCGGGCGAAGGTGATGGAGTCTCAGTCTGCCCGTGCGCCTCAACACCCTTGGGGGGAAGGGGAGTTAGTGATCATGGAGCCGGGTGCCGATGGAGTAGAGCGGTGTGGTGCTCCGGGTGGGAATGTTGCCCCGATGGCGGAGCGGGCTGCTCTGTTCGGATGCATCCACGTGGCGGCGGCACCTGCCGGGAGGGGCGCCGCAGTGGCTCGGGGGGCCAGTCGTACGCCCACATCGGCGATGTGACCGGCCGGTAGGTCCTTCCTCAGCGGCAGTTCGTCCGGCAGTCTCCGGTTGCGGTCGAGGAGCCCCAGGGTCCGCACGCCAGTGACGGCCCCGCCCCGGCCGGACGGGACCCGGGACCCCTGCCCCCGATGCCGCCGGGCTCAGCCGGTGGCGAGGGCGACCTCCGTCGACTTGATCAGCGCGGTGACCTCGGAGCCGGTCGTCAGGCCCAGGTCGTCGACCGCGTCCTTGGTGATGGCGGCGGTCAGTTCACCGCCCGCGACGGCCACCTTGACGCCGGCCATCGCGCCGCCGGCCGCGACCTCGGTGACGGTGCCGGGGATCCGGTTGCGGATGCTGACGCCGTCGAGCGTGCTGGTGGCGAGCGCGACCTCGGTGGATTTGATCAGGGTGCGCACCGCTGAGCCCGGTGCGAGGGCCAGGTCCTGCACCGCTTCCCGGGTGATCGCGGCGGTGATCTCCTGGCCGCCTTGCAGACGGACCTTGACGGTCGCCATGACCTCGCCGGGGGTGACGGAGAGAACGGTGCCGGGAATCTGGTTGCGGATGCTCAGGCTCATGGGCGGTGCCTCACCGGGAGGGGGAACAAGGGGCTTCTGGCTGTGCGGGGCCATCGGCTGTGCGGGCCTTTGACGTTTGTGGCGTATTTCCTCTTATGTCCGCTGCACTCTAGTCGTCTTCCGTGCCGCCGGCCGGGCGCGTGGTGCGGGCGCCAGGGGAGAGCCGAAGGGGGGCGGGGCCGAGGAGGGCGGCGGAATGCGTCCCGGCATGCGGGGCAGCCGGCGGACGGCCGCCGAGGTGTCGTCGGTTCCTCCGATGGGACTGACATCTGCCCTGGAGAATCGCCTCATGGCATTGCATGTGCGAGCCCATCCTGCCTATCTTGCTGCACATGCAGTCCTACACGATCGGGCAGGCGGCGCGGATCCTGGGCGTCAGCCCGGACACCGCCCGCCGCTGGGCGGATGCCGGCAAGGTCGCGACCCACCGCGACGAAGGCGGCCGCCGCCTCATCGACGGCCGCGATCTGGCCGCCTTCTCCATCGAGTTGGCGCAGAACGGCACCGGCGAGGACGACACCTCGTACACCTCCGCGCGCAACGCCTTCCCGGGCATCGTCACCGCCGTCAAGCTCGGCGATGTCGCCGCCCAGGTCGAGATCCAGGCCGGTCCGCACCGCCTGGTGTCGCTGCTCACCCGGGAAGCGGTGGAGGAACTCGGTCTGGAGGTCGGCATGCAGGCCACCGCCCGCGTGAAGTCCACCAGCGTGCACATCGACCGCACCTGACCCGTCACGGGCCGCACCCCAGCCGGACCACCGTCCCCCACCGGCAGGCTGCCTCACCTCAGCGGCGTCGCCCGTCCACGGCGCGGCTTTCCCATTGCCCGGACGACACCCGTCGTCCGCGTCCCAAGGAGTCCCGCCTCATGTCCCAGCTCTTCACCGGGCGCCGCGCCGCCGCCGCGCTCGCGACCGCCGCCCTCCTCCTGCCGCTCACCGCCTGCGGTGGCAACGGCGACGCCAAGAAGGACGAGGGCGCCACGAAGTCCGGCAGCGCCGCCAAGACGGACCTCACCGTGCTCGCCGCCTCGTCGCTGACCGACGTCTTCAAGAAGGCCGGTGCGGTCTACGAGAAGGCGCACCCGGGCACCACGGTGAACTTCTCCTTCGCCGGCTCCCAGGAACTGGCCGCCCAGGTCAAGAACGGCGCTCCCGCCGACGCCCTGGTCACCGCCGACACCAAGACGATGGACGGGCTCCGGGCCGACGCCGGCAAGCCCACCGTGATCGCCAAGAACCGGCTGGTGATCGTGACCGGTAAGGGCAACCCGAAGAAGGTCAAGGACCTCAAGGGCCTCACCGGCAGCAAGCTGAAGGTCGTCCTCGCCGCCTCCCAGGTGCCGGTCGGCCGCTACAGCAAGCAGGTCCTGGACGCCCAGAAGCTGACGGTCAAGCCGGTCTCGCAGGAGCCCAACGTCCGGGCGGTGCTCAGCAAGGTCGAGCTCGGCGAGGCCGACGCCGGCCTCGTCTACAAGACGGACGCCGCCACCGCACCGGGCAAGGTCGACGCCGTCGCCATCCCCGACGCCCAGAACGCCGTCGCCTCCTACCCGGCCGCGCCCCTCAAGTCCTCCCGCCACAGTGCCGCCGCGACCGCCTTCGTGAAGTGGCTGAGCACGCCGGAGGCGCAGAAGATCCTGCAGCAGGCGGGCTTCCAGAAGCCGTAACCGGCGGGGCGCGCACGGGAGTCCGGCCCCGCAGCGGACCCGTGCGCGTCACCCGGCCCGCCCCGATCCCAGGAACGCCATGAGACGTCTTCGCATCCCCGCCCCGGCCCCGGCAGGCGGGCCTCGCGCACCCGGCAGCCGCGCCCCGCTCGCGCTGGCCGTGCCCGCGCTGATCGCCGTCGCGTTCCTGCTGCTGCCGCTCGTCGGCATCCTCGCCCGCACCACCTGGAGCGAGCTCGGCACCCATCTGACCTCTCCCGGCGTCCTCGAAGCGCTCCGGCTGTCGCTGCTGGTGTCCTTCTGCGCGCTGGGGCTCGCCCTGCTGCTGGGCGTCCCGTTGGCCTGGCTGCTGGCGCGGGTCAGCTTCCCCGGAAAGGCGCTGGTCCGCTCGCTGGTGCTGCTGCCGATGGTGCTGCCGCCGACCGTCGGCGGTGTCGCGCTGCTGCTCGGCTTCGGCCGCCGCGGACTGCTCGGCCCGTGGCTGGAGGACACCTTCGGCATCGTGCTGCCGTTCCACACCTCGGGCGCCGTGCTCGCGGCCACCTTCGTGTCGATGCCGTTCCTCGTCATCAGCCTGGAGGGCACGCTCGCCGGGCTGCGCACGAGCTACGAGGAGACCGCGGCCTCCCTGGGCGCCTCACCCGTACGGGTCTTCTGCACCGTCACCCTCCCCATGGTCGCCCCCGGCCTCGCCGCCGGCGCCGCACTGACCTGGGCCCGGGCGCTCGGCGAATTCGGCGCCACGATCACCTTCGCCGGCAATCTGCCCGGGGCCACCCAGACCCTGCCGCTGGAGGTCTATCTGCTGCTCCAGGACTCCCCGGAAGCCGCCACCTCGGTCTCCCTGCTGCTGCTCGTCATCGCCATGGCCGTGCTGATCTGTCTGCGGGGCCGCTGGACCGGCGCCACCACCGGCCGCCCGGCCCGCACCGTACGGCCGGCCGACGACACCGCCCTCCCGGCGCCGCCCGCCACCGACACCGCGGAGCCCGCCACCGGATCCGCGGCGCCCGGGGAGCGCTGGCCGCTGCACGCCGAGGTCACCGGCTTCAACCAGCTCACCCTGGACGCCGGTCCGGGCACCACCATCGCCGTCGTCGGCCCCAACGGCGCCGGCAAGACCACCCTGCTGCGCGCCCTGCTCGGCCTCACCCCGCGCGCCCGCGCCGCGCTGCGCCTCGGCGACACCGACGTCGGCGCGCTCCCCCCGCACCGCCGCGGGGTCGCCTGGGTTCCCCAGGACGGTGCGCTGTTCCCCCATCTGACGGCGCTGACCAACACCGCCTACGGGCTGCGCGCCCACGGCATCCCGCGCGCCGAGGCCCGCCGCACCGCGCAGCAGTGGCTCGACCGGCTCGGCGTCGGCCCGCTCGCGCACCGCAAGCCCGCCCAGCTCTCCGGCGGCCAGGCCCAACGCGTCGCACTGGCACGGGCGTTGGCCGCCCGGCCCCGTCTGCTGCTGCTCGACGAACCGCTCGCCGCGCTCGACCAGACCACCCGCGCGCACGTCCGGCACACCCTGCGCGCCCATCTGGCGGCCTTCGGCGGCGTCTGTCTGCTCGTCACCCACGACCCCGTCGAGGCGGTCTCGCTCGCCGACCGGGTGCTCGTCCTCGACGACGGCCGGGCCCTCCAGGACGCCCCGCCCGCCGAGGTCACCCGGCATCCGCGCTCGCCCTGGGTCGCCCGGATGCTCGGCCGTAACGCCTGGCCGGGCACCGCCGCCGGCGACGGCCTCGCGCTGGCCGACGGCGGCCGGCTGGTCCTGGCCGACCGTCTCCCCGACGGCGTCCGGGCGCTGGCGATCATCGCCCCGGAAGCGGTGTCCGTCCACCTCGACAAGCCGGCGGGCAGCCCCCGCAACGTCTGGCCGGGCACCGTGCGCGAAATCACCTCCGCGGGCAGCCGGCTGCGGGTCCTGGTCACCTCCGACCGGGCCCCCGATCTGGTGGCCGAAATCACCCCCTCGGCCGCCCTCGAACTCGGCCTCGCCGACGGGGTGTCCGTATGGACCAGCGTGAAGGCCACCGAGGTCTCCGTCGTCACGCTCTGAGCGCCGGCGGCGGCCCGGTCACCTCATTCCGGTCCGGCGCGCCCCCGCGGGTACCCCGCCGGCCCCTGCCTGGCGCCTGCCCGCCCCTCCGCGCGGCGGGCAGGCGCCACCGGTCAGGACACCAGCTCCACCGTCTGCCGGCTCCGACGGTGCTGTTCGGCCCAGTTCGTCAGCGCGGCACCACAGGCGTGGTCGAGATGGCGCAGCCCGCTCAGGTCGAGCTCCACATCCCGGTCGGCGGGCAGCGTCTCCAACTGGTCGAGGATCTTGGGCAGCCGCAGGAACGTGGCGTTGCCCACGGCGCGCACCTGCACCGGCTCCTCCTCGTCGTCCGGGGTGTGGATCTCCAGGTGGACGTGGGAGGTCTCCCAGGCCGTCTTCGCGACGGCCAGCAGCAGACCGATGAGGACCCCCTCGAACATGTTGACCGTCACGATGGCGAGGGCCGTGACGACGAGGACGAGCGCCTCACCGCGGTGCTCCCGCCACAGCGGACCCAGCTCCCGCACCGGCATCAGCTTCCAGCCGGCGTGCACCAGCACGCCCGCCAGCGCGGCCACCGGCACCACGCCCAGCGCCGCCGGGAACGCCGCGGCGAACACCAGCAGCCAGACCCCGTGCAGCACCCGCGACAGCTTGGTCTTCGCGCCCGCCTGCACGTTGGCGGCACTGCGGACGATGACGGCGGTCATGGGCAGCGCACCGAGCAGACCGCACACGGTGTTGCCCGCGCCCTGGGCCATCAGCTCCTTGTCGTAGTCCGTACGCGGCCCGTCGTGCAGCCGGTCGACCGCGGCGGCGCTGAAGAGGGACTCCGCGGAGGCGATCAGCGCGAAGGCGAGGACCGTACCGAGCACCCCCACGTCGGCGAGCGCGCCGAAGTCGGCCGCGCCCGGTGGCTGGATCGCGTCGAGCAGCCCGCTGACCTCGACCCGTGCGACGGACAGATCCAGCGCCCACACCGCGAGGGTGGAGAGCGCCACCGCGGCCAGCGGCGCGGGGAAGACCCGGGCGGCGCGCCGCCAGCGCGGCCACAGCACCAGGACGGCGATGGTGCCGGCACCGATGCCGAACGCGGCCAGCGCGGTTCCCGAGCCGAGGGTGTCGCCGATCAGGCCGGGCAGCCCGGCGAGGTTGCTCAGGCCGGTGCCCGGTGCCTTGGCGTCCGTGAGGGCGTAGAGCTGCCCGGCGATCAGCACCAGGCCGATACCGGCCAGCATGCCCTGGACGACGGCGACCGAGATCGCCCGGAACCAGCGCCCCAACTTCAGGGCGCCCATGGCCAGTTGCAGGACACCGGCCGCCAGCACCAGCGCACCGAGGGCGCCGAGCCCGTACTCCTTGACGGCCTCGAAGACCAGCACCGTCAGCCCGGCGGCGGGGCCGCTGACCTGCAGGCTGCTGCCGGGGAGCAGACCGGTGAGCAGTCCGCCGACCACACCGGTCACCAGGCCCAGTTCGGCCGGGACGCCGGAGGCGACCGCCACCCCGACACACAGCGGGACGGCCACGAGGAAGACCACGAGGGAGGCGGTGAAGTCCGCCCGGAACGAAGTGAAGTGCTTCATGAGAGGTACCCGCGCCTTCACAGCGGGAGGAACAGGTCGGTGGCCGGGTGATGCGCCGCCACCAGGCCGGTGTGCACTTCGTAGAACCAGCCGTGCAGTGACACCTCACCGGCGGACAGCCGCTCCTGGACACAGGGGTAGCCGCGCAGCCGGTCGAGCTGTTCGCGCACATGCTGCTGCACCGCGGCGGAGACGGCCGCGTCCTCGTCCTGCGGCAGCCGGTCGGACACCTGCTGGGTCAGCCAGTCCCGGACGGCGGGCGCGCCGTTCAGGTCCTCGCCACGGACCCGGGCGCCGACCGCACCGCAGTGCGAGTGCCCGCACACGATGATGTCGGCCACGCCCAGGACGCGCATCGCGTACTCGATGGTGGCGGCTTCCGCACAGGCCGCCATGTCTTCCTGGTAGACGGGAACGGCGTTGCCGGCGGTGCGGAGTTCGAAGAGTTCGCCGGGCTGTGCACCGGTGATCAGGGACGGCACCACGCGGGAGTCGGAACAGGTGATGAACAGGGCGAGGGGCGACTGGCCGGCGGCGAGCCGGCCGTAGGTCTCCCGTTCGTCCTGCCGGTCGGCAATACGGGCCGTCAGGCTCCGGGCATGCTGGATGAAGGTCTCCACGAGAAGGTCTCCTGCTGAAGAGGGGGGCCACCGTGGGGGAGTGGCGAGAACGTGTGAGGCGCGGCAGGTGGGGAGGTGCACCACCGGCCGTGCTCAGCAGAGGAACACGCAGTGCAGGACGGGGAGCTGGACCGTTCTGCCCGCGGCCTTGGTGGAGTTGCCGGCCGCGGCGGTCGCGGAGGGGCAGGCGAGGGGCGGCGCCATGGGCCCGCCCCGCCAGGGCGGCAGCTGCCGGCCGGAGGGGTGGGGACCGCCGCCGGAGGCCCGGGCGGTGCGCCGGGGCTGGCCGCGCCCGGTCTCGTATGTGGTCTTCTTCTCGGTGTGCCGGTAGTCGGGCTTGACGGCCGGACGGCTTCCGGCGGACGTCATGGCGAACGGTCCGGCCGGTGTGTGCGCTGCCGCGTCGGGCGCCATCGCCAGGGTGCCCAGCAGGAACGTCAGGATCACCATCAGGGCGGTCAAGGGCAGGCGGCGCGGGCGCGACGACGGTGCGTCGCCCGGTATGCCGGTGTCCTTCCGCATCATGGTCCCCCGTGTTTCGGCCATACGGCTACACCCTGTCCTGACAGTGCATCATCCAGGTTTCCTCCGTGATAACGACAAATGACGCCATGTTTCATGATCTGCCGAATGTGCCGTCGGGCACCTTCGCTTCGCCGCCGGTCCTTCCGCGGGCCGCGTGGCCGTTCATGCCCGTTCCGTTTCCGTACGGGGTGCCTGCGGCGCGGCGCGGGCGGGTGCCGGCCGGCGGGCCGCCCACCCGAGGACGGGTATGACCGCCAGTGCCAGCAGCCCGCCGGCCAGCGCCAGCGTGCGGTAGCCGCCCAGGACGACGACGAGCCCCGAGGACATGCCCCCGACCGCACCCGCGAGGGCGATCCCGACGTCCACCAGCCCCTGGCCCGAGGCGCGTCGGGCGGGCGGCAGCGCGTCGATGACCAGGGCGGTGCCGCTGACCAGTCCGAAGTTCCACCCGAGGCCGAGCAGCACCAGCGCCGTGGCGAGCGCGGGAACCGAGTGCGGCGGTGCCAGCGCGGCGAGGGCCCCGGCGGCCGCCAGCGTCACCCCGGAAGCACCGGCGATCCACCGCCGGCCGACCCGGTCGACGAGCAGACCGGTGAGCGGGGAGGGCAGGAACATCGCACCGACGTGGAGCGCGATGACCAGCCCCGCCGCCTGGGTGCCGTGGCCGTGTGCCTGCATGTGGACCGGCGTCATCGTCATGATCGCGATCATCACGAGCTGGGTGAGGACCATGACCGTGGTGCCCACGGCCACCCCGAGCCGGTGCCCGGACGCGTCCGTCGGGCCGGCGTCCCCGTCCGTGGGGCCCTCGGCGGCGCCGTCGTCCCGTGCCGCCGCGGCCAACTGCTCGGCCAGCCGCAGCGGATCGGGCCGCAGCAGCGCGGCCAGAGCCACCGCGGCCGCCCCGAACGCGGCGACCGCCAGCAGGAACGGCCCGGCGAGCCGGGGGATGCCCCAGGAATGGGCCACCTCGCCGGTCAGCGCCACCAGGTTGGGGCCGACCACCGCGCCGAGCGTGGTGGCGAAGAGCACCGTGCTCACCGCCCGCCCGCGCCGCGCGGGCGTCGCCAGGTCGGCCCCCGCGTAGCGGGCCATCAGATTGGTGGCGGTGCCCGCCCCGTAGACCAGCAGGGACACGAACAGCAACGGCGCGCTGCCGACGGCGGCGGCCACCACGACCCCGAGGCTGCCGAGCGCCCCGACGGCGTAACCGAGCGCGAGCCCGGGGCGCCGGCCGTGGCTCCGGCAGAGCCGGCCGATGCCGACGGCGCCGAGCGCGGCCCCGGCGGTGAACAGGGCACTGGGCACGCCCGCCAGACCGGTCGAGCCGAGCATCTCCTCGGCGAGCAGTGCGCCGACGGTGATGCCCGCGGCGAGACCCGCGCCGCTGAGGATCTGGGAGAAGACCAGGACCGCCAGAATCCGGCGCTGTTCCGGCACCTCGCGGGGGGCCGGGACACCGTGGGGAGCCCTCATGATTCCTTTCGGTTCGAGTCGGCGCCGGCCGGGCCGGCAGCGGGTGTCAGGCCGCCATGGGTTCCAGCGCGGCGATCTCATCGAGTGACAGCCCCATCTGCTCATGGAGGAAGCGCACGATGGTCCAGTGCGGCAGCGCGCCCTCGTCGAAGGGGCCGAATTCCCGGCAGTACAAGGGGATCCAGCGCAGGGCCTCTTCGACCGCCTGCTCCCGTCCCGGTTCCTGCTGGTAGTCTTCGTAGGCGATGCTGCGGTGTTCGATGAAGAAGTGCCCCGGCAGCCGCTGCCCGCACAGCTCGCGGTATTCACGGGTCTGCAGAATGAGGTAGTGCCAGATCTCGTCGATGTCCTGCTCGACCGGCAGGAACAGGCCGCCGAGTTGGTCATGGTGCCGGGAGACGAGATACAGATAGCGCAGGCACTCGGTGACCTGGCGCTCCACGTATTCCCGCGGTGCGTCGCTCTTGTTCTCGAAATGCGTCACCACTTCGGTGTGCAGCGCTTCACCGAGCAGTTGCCTGAGATCGCCGGCGGATATCCACGGCTGGCTGGTCATGCTTCTCCTGTCCGGGAGGGAGCGTGGTCCGGGTCGGGGGCGGTCGTGAGCCAGGCGTACTTTCCCGACTTCCCGATGGGGAGGTGCCCGCGGTGCTCGGTGTGGCAGCGGCGCCCGGTCAGCGCGCTGACAGCCTCCGCCAGCGCCGCGGCGCGGTCGGGGTCGAGGGGCGTTCCCTGGAAGGTCGTGTACGCCAGGCGTGCTTCCGCATCGCCGGACAGCTGCAATTGGTAGACGAAGACGTGTGGTGACACCTCGGCGACGCACCGGTCGAGGTCGCCCTGGGCGACGGGGCCGCCCGGCGTGCTCAGCAATTCCTTCTGCCGGCCGCTGAATTGGGAGATCTTTCCCGGGTCCGGGGTGCCGTCCAGGGTGCGTACACAGTCGCCTGAGCGGTACCGGATCAGCGGCATATAGGGGTTGCGGACACTGGAGACGATGAGCTCGTAGAGGGTGCTGTCGGGCGCCACCGGATGGAGCTCGACCGTCATCTTGTCGAGGTGCGGCCAATAGGTGCCACGACGGTCGCTGAAGTAGAGATAGCCGAGTTCGGTGCTGCCGAACAGGTCGATGACCGGGCAGGCGAAGTGCTGGTGCAGATAACGCCGGACGTTCGCCGGGGCGTATTCATAGGCGTGGATGATGCTGGCGGGAGGCGGGAAGTCGTCCCACAGCCCCCATTCTCCGACCTTCCGCAGCAGATGCGCCAGGTGATACCCGGAGCAGTCGAGGTGGTACCAGCCGCGCGGATGCGCCTGCCGGGCGTCCTGGATCTCCTTGAGCATCCGCACCACCTCCGCGCGCTCCCAGAGCGCCGGGTCGAGCCGCAGATTGAGGTAGCAGGTCCGCTCGTCGAGCCACCGGTCGTCGAGGGCGGGCACCGGATCCGGCTCGGCGCCGCGCCGTGCGGCATTGACCCGGGCCACGTGTTCCGTCGCCAGCACCGTGGTCAGGGAGACCCGTCGGCAGCCGGACTCCCAGGTGTCGCCGATGTCGGGATGCGTGCGCCACAGTTGGTAGTAGGAGTGCAGCAGGAAATACGGGGGCCGGATGATCTGCATCCGGGCGTGATGGGTGCCGGTGGAGAGGACGAACTCCGCGTCTCCGGATTCCAGCGCCGCGGCCAGCCGGGGAGTCATCCAGTTGTCGGGGAAGCCACGCGCGATTTCCGGCTTGTCGAGCACCGGGAAGTAGCCCTTCGCCAGCGACTCGCGGTAGATCGGTATGTCGCGGATCTGCTCGATGACCTCGGAGGTCGGCTGCCCGTCCATGGAATCCTCGTCACTCTTCGGAATGCGGTGCCCGGGAGCGGCCGTTTGGCCGGCGGCGGGGGGTTCTTCGCCGGCCCGCTCCCGGGCACCTCGGTGGCGCAGGGTCAGGAAATACAGCCGGCCTTGGGTGCGGCGCTGATGCAGCCGGACTTCGGCGCCGCGCTGATGCAGCCGTTCTTCGCCGCCTGCTGCGCAGAGTTGGCGGCGAGCCAGTTCTGCCAGACGCCGTCCTGGGCCATCTTCTTGATGAGCTGCTCCACGGGAACCTCCGGTGTGTGCGATAGACGGGTGGTACAGGTGTTGACCTGCACCGATGCCGGCACCACGAAGGTAAAAGTATGACCAAGTGAATGTCAATGAAGGGCAATGCTGTAGGGCGGGGGAAGGGGGTTCGGCGCGCCAACTTTGGCGGGATTTCGTCGAGATGATCAACAGGGGAACCATGTGACGGCCCGTCAGGTGAGGTGCGGCGCCGCCCGCCGGGACCCGCATTGCGCCGCACGGCGGCCGTCGATCGGGTGACCCGGACTCGCGGACGGAGCCCCGCGGCCGCGGGCGGGGAACGCTCAGGATCAGCCAAACCCGCCCATCGGTTTCCAGCTCCAGGGGAGTCTGCCGTGCGCATTCTGCTCATCGCCGGCGCGTTCAACAGCCTGACGCAGCGCGTGTACGCCGAACTCGGCGACCGCGGACACCAGGTGAGCGTGGAGCTGGTGACCCGGGAGACACCGCTCGCCGAGGTCGTCCGGCGCCGTTCCCCCGACCTGATCGTGGCGCCGATGCTCAAGACGGCCGTCCCCCGTGAGGTGTGGTCCGCCCGGCCCTGTCTGATCGTGCACCCCGGCCCCGTCGGCGACCGGGGCCCGTCCTCGGTGGACTGGGCGGTGCAGCTGGGCGCGGACCGGTGGGGTGTCACCGTCCTCCAGGCCAATGACGAGATGGACGCCGGTGACATCTGGGCCGCGGTCGAGTGCCCCGTCCCCGGTGTGGGCAAGAGCGACCTGTACCGCAACGAGATCGCCGATGCCGCGGTCGAGGCGGTCCTGACGGCCGTCGCCCGGGTGGCGTCCGGCACCCATCGCCCGCAGCCGCAGGCCGCCCTGTCCGCCGCCGAGAGAACCGGCCGCCCCCGGCCGCCGCTCCGCCAGGAAGCGCGCCGCATCGACTGGCACCGCGACCCGACCGACACCGTCGTCCGCACGCTGCGCGCCGCCGACTCACAACCCGGCGTCCGGGACGAACTGCTCGGCGACATCTGGTATCTGCACGGCGGTCACCCCGAGGACACCCTGACCGGCCGGCCGGGCGAACTGCTCGCCACCCGGTGTGGCGCGATCTGCCGGGCGACGGCCGACGGCGCGGTGTGGATCCCGGAACTGCGCCCGCCCCGCACCCCCGGGGAGCCCGGCCGGTCAGGGTG
>NZ_SDIG01000003.1:0-114194 GCF_004122755.1 Streptomyces sp. TM32 | reverse complement strand
GGCCCCGATCCGTACGACGGGCTCACCGGACCGCTGGGGCGGCGGGGGCGGTTCCCGACGGCATCGGCCCTCCCTGTGTCAGTACGCCCCGGTGCCGGTGATGACGGCCGGCACCGTCCGCACCAGCACTCCGAGGTCCACCGACGGCGACCAGTTGTCCACGTATCCGAGGTCCAGGGCGATCGTCTCTTCCCACGACAGGTTGGAGCGTCCGCTGACCTGCCACAGGCCGGTGAGGCCCGGCTTGACGGTGAGTCTGCGCAGTTCGCCCTCGTTGTAGCGGGCGACCTCGTCGGGGAGCGGTGGACGCGGGCCGACCAGGGACATGTCTCCGCGCACCACGTTGAACAGCTGGGGCAGTTCGTCCAGGGAGCAGCGGCGCAGCAGGCGGCCGGCGCGGGTGATGCGCGGATCACGGCGGATCTTGAACATCCGGCCGTCCTGCTCGTTGGTGCCGGCCAGTTGCTGCCGCAGCCGTTCGGCGTCGGCCACCATGGTGCGGAACTTCAGCATGGTGAACGGCGCTCCGCCACGTCCGACGCGGGTCTGCCGGTGCACGACGGGTCCCGGCGAGTCCAGGCGTACGACCAGGGCGACCGCCGCGAGCACCGGGGCGAGCAGCACGATGAGCAGCGCCGCGCCCAGCCGGTCGGTCACCGACTTCACCGCCGCGGCGAGCCCCCGCCGCAGGGGCGGGGTGACGTTCAGCATGGTGAGCCCGGCCACGGAGAAGACGCCCACCCGCCGTCGGGACACCTCGGTCAGTCCCGGTACGACCACGAGGCGGCGGCCTTCGCCGTGCAGGGCCCAGGACAGCTGGCGCAGGCGTGTTCCGCTCATGTGCGGTCCCGGTACGACGAGGACCGCGTCCGCGCCGAGCCGCCGGGCCGCCTCCAGCACCGGGGCCGAGTCGGCCGTCATACGCGGGGGTTGCTGTCGGTCCAGGCGGGCGGCGACGGGCGCCAGCGCCTGCGGGTCCTGCTCGCCGACCGGGCACACGCCGACGACGACGAACTCGTGCTCGGTCCGCCGTGCCAGGTGGCCGACCAGGCCGTCGACGGCGTCCGCGTCCCCGATCACCAGGGCCTGGCGCACGGCCCGGCCGTCGCGGCGCCGGGCGACCAGATGCCGGCGGATCAGCGTGTGCACGACCGCGCTCGTCGGCGCGGCGGGCATCAGTGCGGCGAGCGCGAGGAGGAACGGGGAGTCCTCGCCCGTCGCCGCCCGGACCACCGCGAGCATGCCGACCATGACCAGCCAGTCGTGCAGCGCGGGGCGCAGGGCACCGCCCTCACCGAGACGGAGTTCGGCGTAGCGGTCCCGCGCGGCGCGCACGAGCAGCCAGGCCGAAGCCATCACCGCCGCGTGGGTCACGGCCCGCCCGCCGTCGTTCAAGGCGAAGGCCAGGTACGCCGGCGCGAGGACGCCGACCGCGTCACCGAGGACGGCGGCCGGCGCAAACCAGAGGGGTTTGCCGGTGTCGCGTCCGGCCGGTGGCTGTGCGTCGACGACCCGGGTCTGCGGCTGTCGTGCCGCCGGTAGCTGGGGCAGAGTCTCCCCGAACAGCCGCATTCACCCTCCAAGCGGGATCAAAGGGTCTGATCGCATGTGCGGCCCGGCTTCAGCGTGGCCCGCAGGGGCGTGACCAGGGGCTGGCGCAGCAGGACCGGCCTGCCGTCCGCGTGCGGTTCCCACAGGTGCAGCACCAGCGTGCGGCGGGCGCCCGCGGGCAGCTCAAGATCGAGCGTGTACACGGGGTGGCCGCGTTCGGTGCCGGATGCCAGCATCGCGGTACGGCCGTCCAGGGTGGCGCCGGTGAGTTCGGCGCCGGCCCCGGCGTAGTACGACACCAGCAGCCGGTTGTCGCCCGGCCGGGTGCGGTAGGGCGGGCGGTCCTCCCGCAGCGTGACGTAGCCGGGCAGGCCGGCGGACGGGGCCCGGTTGGTGAGGCTCACAGCCACGGTGACCGCGCGTCCACCGTCGGCGCAGCCGTTCGCTTCCCAGACCAGGCTGCGGTCCAGGTAGTAGTCGAGTTTCGAGCCCGCCGCGTTGTTCACCACCAGTCCCGCGAAGGGGCCCGGGGTGTCCGGGAGCGTGCCCGCGTAGGGGCGCGTCTCCAGGAGTCGCTGTTCCCGCGGGTGCGCGCTCCACAGCTTCAGCCGGCCGTCGCGCTGGGCCTCGTGGACGGCGGCGAACAGGGCGGGCAGCCGGCGCGGATCGTCGTACGCGGCGAGCAGAGGCGCGGCGACGGCGCGTGCCGCCTCGACGAAGAATGCCTTGCGCCGGGTGACGTCGTCGTAGCGCGCGTAGCTGGCCCGCTCGGTGAGGTCCAGGACGTTGTCGGCGGTGAGTTCGGTGCCGTCGGCCATGCGGGCGGGGCCGGTGACCCGCAGGAAACGGCCCAGCGTGGCCGGGTCGAGGGCGATCGCTCCGTCCACGCGCTGACCGGTGTGGTCGCGCCACGCCGCGGCCCAGACGCGGGCCGCGGCGGGGAAGTGCGGGCTGAGGTTGGAATTGGCCCACACGCGGGTGGGAGCGCTGCCCGCGTAGCGGTCCGCGAACTCGGCGCCCAGATCGATGTCCGCCTTCGCCGCCGCCATCTCGGTGTTGTTGCCGAACCGCTCGAACGACACATGGCCCCGGTCGGCCCTGAGCACCGCGAAGGCCCCCGCGACCCCTCCGGTGCCGCGGGCTTCGGCGGTGTTCTGGAACGCGAGGAAGTAGCGGCGTTCACCCTGGTCGCCCAGCAAGGACGGCAGGACGCGGGCCGCCACGGAGGCATCGGTCAGCGCCGGGGTGAGACGGTCGGTCTGCCGCACGAGGTCGGCCCGGGCCCGGTCGGCGGCCGGCAGCCAGGTGGACCGGGGCAGCCCGTGCACGTCGGCCTGTACCCGGGTGGCGACGTCCGCCGCCCGGACGACGTCCGGCGCATGTTTCCGCAAGGACGACAGTGCCCCGGACATCCCGTCGCTGCCGCCACCCGGTGCCGGCAGGGCGCGCACCAGCGGGGACAGGACGCCGGCGGACAGGTGGTCCGCCGCCGAGGCGGCGCCGCGCACGGTCCGCAGCGGGCCGCCGAGGAAGGGCAGCCGGGCGGCGCAGTACCAGGCCGGGCCCGTGGTGAGGCGGTGGGCCCGCACGGCGTGGGCCGCCGCGGACCGCACCGTACGCTCCCGCTCCCCGGCCGCGCCGGGTGCCGGTGCGATGGTCGCGGACCGTCGCAGCGCGTCGAGGTCCCGCTGGGCCGCGAGCAGTTCCGTGCGGGCGAGCAGTCCGGTGACTGCGATCCAGGCGGCGCCTGCCAGTGCGAGCGCCGCGATGGCGGGCAGGGCGTACCTGAGCGCACGGCGCAGGACGGGCACCTGGTCAAGGCGGCGGCCCGCCCCCGGCAAGCGGACGGCGCCCCGGCCGAAGCCGTGACGCCTTGGGGGTGCCGTACCGGTGTCCCGGTCCGTCATGAACTGCGGCGCCGGCGCGCGGCGAGCATCGTGCCACGGCCTGCCGCGATCAGCCCCGCCGGGGCCCCGCCCAGCGCCAGAGCCGTCCCGCTGCCCGTGCTCCCGAGGCCTACGCGCGCGGGCTGCCCGTCGGGGTACGACGTGGTGGCGGGTCCGGCCAGGACTGCCCGGCCGGCAACGTGCCGCACCCTGATCTTGGCGGCGCACTTCCGATAGGGCTTCCGGGCGAACAGTTCGAAGATGTAGGGCCCCGGATGGGTGGCCCGTGGGATGGTCACCGTGCCGGTGACGTCTCCGTGCCTGTCCGCCCTGAAGGCGCCCAGCACGGCGAACTGCCTCAGGTGCGCCGCGACCCGCTGCCGGGGAGCGAAGCCCGCGCCGTGGAAGCCCAGTCTGGCTCCGGCGTGCAGAGTGGTGGCGGTGAGCTTCAGGCAGTGGGGTCGTGGGGGGTACGGCCCCGCGGACTGCGCGTGGGCGCTCTGCGCCACCGCCAGCGGTGCGGCCACGAGCACGGCGGCCGATGCCAACGCGCCACGCCACCTGGGCGATCTCATCATGTTCACTCTCCTCCAACTTGGCCCGGACCAGGCGGCAAAGTCGGCCGTCGTCGAGATCTGAAAACCGGTAAAAGTATGAATACCGGTAAAAGTGGGATATGTGAAAATCTCCGTCGTGGCGCGGCCAAGAAGTCACCGGATGGGGTAGGCCTGTCCTCGCGGTGGTCCCGCATGAGGGTGGCTCCCGCGTTCGATGCGTGCGAGTCCCTATGGTCGGCTGCGTCCACAGGGAACAGAACGCCCCACTCCGGGTGGTTCCCTCGGTTCCATGAGGGGTGCAGCTTGGATCTCCACGGCTTCCTGAAGGCCCTGGCCAGACGCTGGCCGACCGTCGCCGTCTGCCTGGTTCTCGGGGTCGGGGCGGCGCTCGCCGCGACGAGGGTGAGCACCACCGTCTACGAGGCCGGTACCCAGCTCTTCGTCGCGACCCGCGCCGGGCAGGACACCGCCCAGCTGAACCAGGGCCAGACCTTCTCGCAGGCGCGGGTGCAGTCGTACACCGAGATCGTGACGACCCGGCAGGTGACCGTGCCTGTGGTGAAGGAGCTGGGGCTGCGCACCACGCCGGAGAAGCTGGCGTCCCGGATCACCGCCCAGGCCCCGCTCAACACCGTGCTCATCGACATCACCGTCCGGGACACCGCGCCCCGGCGTGCGGCGCGGATCGCCAATGCCGTGGCGGAACGGTTCATGACGGTCGTCGAGCAGCTGGAGACGCCCAAGCGCGTGCCCAGCTCCCAGAACTGGACCGGCGGGGAGACCTCCCCCGTCTCCCTCCGAGTCACCCAGGAGGCCGTCGCCCCCGCCGCCCCGGTCTCGCCCCGGCCGCTGCTGAACCTGGCTGCGGGGGTGCTAGCCGGCCTGCTGCTCGGCGCCGGCGTCGTGGCGTTGCGCGAGACGCTCGACACCACGCTCAAGACGGTCGAGGCGCTGAGCGAGTTCACCAAGCTGCCGGGGCTTGCCACCATCCCGTACGACAGGAGCGCTTCCAAGCAGCCGCTCGTCAGCGCCTACGGGCACTCCGGGCGCGCCGAAGCCTTCCGCAAGCTGCGCACCAACCTGCAGTTCTCGCAGGTCGACGACCCCCCGCGGATCATCGTCGTGACGAGTTCGGTGTCGGGCGAGGGCAAGACCAACACCGCGGCGAACCTCGCCCTGTTGCTGGCCGAGGCGGGCGTCTCGACCTGCCTGGTGGACGCGGACCTGCGCCGTCCGTGCGTGGCCTCGGCCTTCGGCATCGTCCGGGACGCCGGCCTGACCACCGTGCTCATCGGGCAGGCTCGGGTCGCCGACGTGCTGCAGCAGGTCGCCGGTGGGCTGTCGGTGCTGGCCAGCGGCGCCGTACCGCCGAACCCTACCGAGCTGCTCGCCTCGGCGCGCATGGAGGAGGTACTGAAGGAGCTGGCGGACACGCACGAGGTGGTGATCGTCGACACCGCGCCGCTGCTGCCGGTCGCCGACACCGTGGGGCTCGCCTCGTTCGCTCACGGCACGCTGCTCGTCGTCCGTGCCGCCAGGACCAAGCGGGATCAGGTGCGCGCCGCCGCGGAATCGCTGGAGCGGGTGGGCGTGCGCGTCCTCGGCACCGTCTTCAGCATGGCTCCGGTCCCCAAGGGCGGCCGGTACGGCTACCGGAGCTACGGTGAGCTGCCCGCTCCCCGGGCGTCGGTTGCCCGCCGCGAGGCCGCTGCGCCCGCCGGGACGGGTGAGGCCAGTGGGGCTGGTGAGGAATGATCCGGGTCCTGTTCGTCTGCACCGGCAACGTGCACCGCTCGGCGCTCGCCGAGCGGCTGCTGGCCGCCCGGCTGCCGCGCGGCCCGGCCGTGCGGCCGGAGAGCGCCGGTACGCAGGCGTGGCCCCGCTCGGGCATGGAGTACTCCACCCGGACGGTGCTGGAGCGGCTGGGCGGCGACGGCTCCGGCTTCGTCGCGCGCCCGCTCACCGCCCGGCTCGTCCTGGGATCTGCGCTGGTGCTCGGGCTCTCCCGCGAGCACCGCGAGGCGGCCGTACGGCTCGCGCCGTCGGCGATGCGGCGCTGCTTCACCCTCAAGGAGTTCGTACGGCTCGCCGGCGGGGAAGCCGACGGGGACGGGCAACGGCCGGAGGGCGCCGGTGTCTTCGCCGCCGTGGTCGCGGCCGCCGCCGCCCGCCGGGGACACGCGGCCCCGGTCCCGCCGGAGGAGGACGACGTCGCGGACCCCCGAGGGAGGCCCTCTGCGGCGCTGGCCAGGTGCGCCCGCGAGATCGACGACGCAGTGGGAAGTCTCATTCAGGTGGTGCGAAGCCTCGGTAACGACGCAGGCCAGAGCGCCCTTGCACAAAAGACGCCGTCAGCTGTCGAGCACGGAACCGACCTGACCGAACAGGTGCGGGACCGGGACCCGCAGCCAGGGCGCGGCGCCTGCTGGGTAAGTGCGCCGTTTGGTCCGTGACTGGTCCGGGAGCGCTGCTCAGGATCGGGACACCGGTGGGAGAAACTGGGAGGTATAGCCGCTGTGGCGTTCGCTCCGGACAGGCCGAGCGAAAGGCGCCCGAGTGGAAAAGGCCGGGTCAGGCGCCTTTCTCCGTGGCCTTAGAAGAACCCCAGCTTCTTCGGCGAGTAGCTCACCAGCAGATTCTTGGTCTGCTGATAGTGGTCCAGCATCATCTTGTGGGTTTCCCTGCCGATTCCGGACTGCTTGTAGCCGCCGAAGGCGGCGTGGGCCGGGTAGGCGTGGTAGCAGTTGGTCCATACGCGGCCGGCCTGGATGGCGCGGCCCGCGCGGTAGGCGGTGGAGCCGTCGCGGGTCCAGACGCCGGCGCCCAGGCCGTACAGGGTGTCGTTGGCGATGCCGATGGCGTCCTCGAAGTCGGAGAAGGGTGCCACGGCCACCACGGGGCCGAAGATCTCCTCCTGGAAGACCCGCATGCCGTTGTTGCCCTCGAAGATGGTCGGCCGGACGTAGTAGCCGCCCTCCAACTCGCCGCCCAGTTCGGCCCGGGAGCCGCCGGTCAGGATGCGGGCGCCCTCCTTCTGGCCGATGTCCAGGTAGGAGAGGATCTTCTCCAGCTGGTCGTTGGAGGCCTGGGCGCCGATCATCGTGTCGGTGTCCAGCGGGTGTCCCTGGACGATCTTCTCGGTACGGGCCACCCCGGCCGCCAGGAAGTCGTCGTAGTGCCCGCCCTGGATCAGCGCCCGGGACGGACAGGTGCACACCTCGCCCTGGTTGAGGGCGAACATGGTGAAGCCTTCCAGCGCCTTGTCGTGGAAGTCGTCCGCCTTCGACGAGACGTCGTCGAAGAAGATGTTGGGGCTCTTGCCGCCCAGTTCGAGCGTCACCGGCCGCAGATGCTCGGACGCGTACTGCATGATCAGGCGGCCGGTGGTGGTCTCGCCGGTGAAGGCGACCTTCGCGACCCGGGGGCTGGAGGCCAGCGGCTTTCCGGCCTCCGCGCCGAAGCCGTTGACGATGTTGACCACGCCCGGCGGCAGCAGATCGGCGATCAGGCCCATCCAGAAGTGCACCGAAACGGGGGTCTGTTCGGCCGGTTTGAGGACCACGGCGTTGCCGGCGGCCAGTGCCGGGGCGAGCTTCCAGGTCGCCATGAGGATGGGGAAGTTCCAGGGGATGATCTGGGCGACGACGCCGAGCGGCTCGTGGAAATGGTAGGCCACGGTGTCCCCGTCGATCTCCGACAGGGAGCCTTCCTGCGCGCGGATGGCGCCCGCGAAGTAGCGGAAGTGGTCGATGGCGAGCGGGATGTCGGCGGCCAGGGTCTCCCGTACGGGCTTGCCGTTCTCCCAGCTCTCCGCGACCGCCAGCTTCTCCAGGTTCTGCTCCATCCGGTCGGCGATCTTGTTGAGGACGGCGGCGCGTTCGGCGGCGGAGGTGCGGGCCCAGCCGGGCGCGGCCGCGTGGGCGGCGTCGAGGGCCCGCTCGACGTCCTCGGCGGTGCCCCGGGCGACCTCCGTGAACGGCTGTCCGTTGACCGGCGTCGGATTCTCGAAGTACCGGCCCAGCGCCGGCGCGACGAACTCGCCGCCGATCCAGTGGTCGTAGCGGGGCAGGTAGCTCATGACGGCGTCGGCGGAACCCGGGCTGGCGTAACGGGCCATGGGGCGGCCTCCCAATCGCTCTCGGCGCGGTGCCCGCCACTCCCTGCGACGGGCGATGTGTGCACGCTAGAGCCGCGGAGGTTGCGGGAAGGTTGCGACGCGCGCGGGAACGGAGGCCTTCGCGTCGGCCCGGGAACCGCCGGTCAGGCCGTATGCGGCGCGCAGCCGGTCGGCCGTGGCCATCGGTGCGGCGCGGGCCGGGGAGCGCTCCGGCAGGGCGTCCACCAGGGCTTCCCAGATCGTCAGGTCGTCCTCGCCCCAGGGGGTGCGTGACCACTCGCGGAGCAGACCGGGGTCGTGCGCGCCGAGCAACGCGCACCGTGTCCGGTCCTCCAGCGCGCCGCGCATCCGCTGGATGCCCGGTGCCTCCGACAGCGGCAGCAGCGGACCGCGGTAAGCGGCCAGCGCGGAGTGCACCTCGCCGGCCGCCAACGCCTCCTCGACCGTGCGCACATCGGTCTCGACGGGCCGGCTGAGCCGGTACGGACGGGAGTGCAGCAGGGTGCCGACGAGCTGCCGCAGCCGGGACAGCTCGGCCCGCAGCGTCACCGGGCGCACCGCGCGCTCGCCGTACAGCAGCACCGAGAGCTGATCGCCCGTGAGCCCCTCGGGGTGCTCGGCCAGCAGCACCAGGATCTCGCTGTGCCGCCGGCCGAGCCGCAGCCGCTCCCCGTCCACGACCAGCAGCGCCTCGTCCCGGCCGAGCGCCGACAGACACACGCCCCACTCCGGTACGCCGGCGGCGAGATGAGCCTCCGCGGCGCGTGCGGTGGCCTGCACCAGGGCCAGGCTGTGCGGGCTCGCCAGATGATCGCCGCCGGTGATGTCCACCGCGCCCAGCAGCCGCCCGGTCCGCGGATCGTGCAGGGGCGCGGCCGCGCAGGTCCAGCGCTGCACCTGCCGGTTGTAGTGCTCGGCGGCGAAGATCTGGACGGCGTGATCGGCGGCCAGGGCGGTGCCCGGGGCGTTGGTGCCGGCGTGCCGTTCGTCCCAGCGGGCACCGACGACGAAGTTCATCCGCTCGGCGCTGCGCCGCACCCCGCGGTGCCCCTCCACCCACAGCAGCCGTCCCTGCGGATCGCAGACGGCCAGCAGATGGGCGCCGTCCTGCGCGAAGCTGCCCAGCAGCTCCCGGAAGACGGGCATGGCGCGGGCGAGCGGATGACTGTCCCGGTAGGCGCCCAGCGCGGGCTCGTCCAGCTCGATGGGTGCGGCGCCGTCCGCTGCGGCGTGGGCGTCCGCGGAGCGGCGCCAGGAGTCGGCGACCACTCGGCGCACCGGCGGTGCGACGGTGCCGTCGGCCAGGAAGGCCGCATGGGCCCGGCGCACCGTGCGGGTGCGCGCCACCGGGTCGGCACCGGCCTCCATCGCCAGCCAAGGGTTGACCACGTGACACCTCTCCGATGCGGCTCCTGCTCCTAGGGCGTGTCCGCAAAGTCCCGCCTGGCCCACGACGCCTGGCACGCACGCCCTAGGACCTGTCGTCGAACTCCCGCCTGCCGCGCGGCGCCCGGCAACGACCGGTCCTTGGGGCGATGGTGCTCGTACGGAGCCCAGCCGTAAACCCCACGGGGGCGCGCACGCCGGGCTCGCGCACCTCCCCGAGATACGGCGGCCGGGCGGGAGACACCGCCTCCCGCCCGGCCGGTTCGTGTCGTCTCCGTGCTACCTGATCGCCTTGATCAGCTCGCCGCTCGCGGTGTCGCCGCTCAGTTCCCAGAAGAATGTGCCGCCCAGGCCCTGGGCGTCCTTGAAGGCCATCTTGCTGCCGATGGTCTGCGGGGTGTCATAGCTCCACCACTGGTCGCCGCACTTGGCGTAGGCGGTGCCGCCCACGGTGCCGGTGGCCGGGCAGCGGGTCTTGAGCACCTTGTAGTCGTCGATGCCGGCCTCGTACTTGCCCGGTGCCGCACCGGTCGCCGTGCCGCCCGGAGCATCCTGGGTGACGCCCGACCAGCCGCGGCCGTAGAAGCCGATGCCCAGCAGCAGCTTGGTCGCCGGCACGCCGAGGCTCTTGAGCTTGGTGACGGTGTCGGTGGTGTTGAAGCCGGCCCTCGGAATGCCGTGGTACGAGGTGAGCGGGGAGTGCGGGGCCGTCGGGCCCTTGGCGTCCCAGGCGCCGAAGTAGTCGTACGTCATCGGGTTGTACCAGTCGACGTACTGGGCCGCGCCCGCGTAGTCGGCGGCGTCCATCTTCCCGCCGGCCGAGGCGTCCGCGGTGATCGCCGCGGTCACCAGATCGTTCCGGCCGAACTTCGACCGCAGCGCCCGCATGACCCCGGAGAAGGCGTCCTTGCCGCTGGTGTCGCAGGTCAGGCCGCAGGCGTTGGGATATTCCCAGTCGATGTCGATGCCGTCGAAGACATCCGCCCAGCGCTTGTCCTCGACCAGGTCCAGGCAGGACTGGGCGAACGCGTCGGGGTTCTTGGCCGCCTCGGTGAAGCCGCCCGACCAGGTCCAGCCGCCGAACGACCAGATCACCTTGAGGCCCGGATGCAGCTTCTTGAGCTTGCGCAGCTGGTTGAAGTTGCCGCGCAGGGCGCCGTTGTCCCAGGTGTCCGCGGTGCCGTCGACGCTCTGGTCGGCGGTGTACGCCTTGTCGTAGTCGGCGTAGGAGTCACCGATGGCGCACTTGCCGCCCTGGACATTGCCGAAGGCGTAGTTGATGTGGGTCAGCTTGGCCGCCGACCCCGAGGTCTCGATGTTCTTGACGTGGTAATTGCGGTCGTAGACACCCCAGTTGGTGAAGTATCCGACGACCTTGTTGCCCGCGGTGGCCGGTGTCGTCCCGGTCGCGGCGGCCGTGGACGGGTGGTGCGCGGTGCGGGCGCCGGTGGGGACGGCGGAGGCGGGTCCGGCGAGCAGGGTGCCGGCCAGCGCCGCCGTACACAGCGCGGTGGCGGCGGCGATCAGTCTGCGTGGGGCGATCAGTCTGTGGGGGGAGTGCGTCCGGGGCGGTCTGAGCATGTCGTCTCTCCTCGGAGGGGGCGAGGGATGGTGCCTGACCTGACCTGCGTTCCGAATTGGCATGAACGCGTTGAGCATGGCAGGAAAGGTAGAAGGACTAGACCAGTGCGTCAATGGTTCGGACCAATTTCCCGGCTGCGGGGAACGAGGCCCGTTCCCCGCAGCCGGTGATGATCAACCCGTGACGTGGAGCCTCCGATCGGGCATACTCCTAGCGCCACAGTCGCAGGTCATCGCCTTCCGAGACCCGGAAAGCGATCATCGGACCGGCATTACGGAACCGGCGCCGCCGCCCACCCCGCGCGCGTGTCGCCGCAGCGCCCGACAGGGAGGAGAGCGCCGCCATGACCGAGTACGGCCCCCGGCCGGTGGACCGCAGGTTGCCCACGGAGGAAGCCCGCGATCTGCTGACACTCGTACGCGAGCTCGCCGAGCGCGAGATCAGGCCCACGGCGGGCGAGGAAGAGGAAGCCGGCCGCTTCCCGCGCGAGACCTTCACCCTGCTGTCGGAATCCGGTCTGCTCTCGCTGCCCTATGACGAGGAATTCGGCGGCGGTGGCCAGCCCTACGAGGTCTACCTCCAGGTCGTGGAGGAACTCGCCGCCGCCCGGCTCACCGTTGGCCTCGGCGTCAGCGTGCACACCCTCGCGTGTCATGCCCTCGCCGGATTCGGCACCAAGGAGCAGCGCGCCGACCACCTTCCGGACATGCTCGGCGGCGGCCTCCTCGGGGCGTACTGCCTCTCCGAGCCCTCCTCGGGCTCCGACGCCGCGTCCCTGACCACCCGGGCCACCCGGGACGGGGACACCTGGACCCTGGAGGGCACCAAGGCCTGGACCACCCACGGCGGTGTGGCCGACTTCTACACCGTGCTGGCCCGCACCGGCGGTAGCGGCGCCCATGGCATCACCGCCTTCCTGGTCCCCGGCGACGCCGAGGGGCTGAGCGCCGCGGCGCCCGAGCGCAAGATGGGCATGAAGGGCTCCCCGACGGCCCAGCTGCACTTCGACGCCGTCCGCATCCCCGACGCCCGCCGCCTCGGGGACGAGGGCCAGGGGTTCGCCATCGCGCTGTCCGCCCTGGATTCCGGGCGCCTGGGCATCGCGGCCTGTGCTGTCGGCGTCGCCCAGGCGGCGCTGGACGAGGCGCTCGCGTACACCGCCGAACGGCAGCAATTCGGGCGCCCGATCCTCGACTTCCAGGGCCTGCGCTTCATGCTCGCCGACATGGCCACCCAGATCGAGGCGGGCCGCGCGCTCTACCTCACCGCCGCCCGGCTGCGCGACGCCGGTCTGCCGTTCTCCAAGGAAGCGGCGATGGCCAAGCTGTTCTGCACGGACACCGCGATGCGGGTGACCACCGACGCCGTCCAGCTCCTCGGCGGCTACGGCTACACCCTCGACTTCCCGGCCGAGCGCTATATGCGCGAGGCCAAGGTCCTGCAGATCGTCGAGGGCACCAACCAGATCCAGCGGATGGTCATCGCCAGGCATCTCGCGGGGCCGGAAACGCGCTGAGGGGGAGCGGGGGGCGGGCCGGGGTGACCCCGGCCCGCCCTCGCGTCTCGCGATCCGCACCGCACCCGCACGCCTCCGGGGGCCTGGCCGTTCAGTCCTACCTGACGTACCGTCAACTCCCGCCGTGAGGGCTGACGTTCCTGCGGCGTTCCGCCGACCGCGCGCCCAGGAGGAGACCGTGCCCGACCGCCCGATCGCGCTCGACGAGTACCCGATCCACCAGGTCCCGCTGTCCATGCGGCACGTCGCCACCGGTGACCGCAACGCCTATGACCGTTGCATCTTCCACGTCCTGGATCACTCCGGCCGCGCCCTGCTGATCGCCGGCCTCGGGGTCTATCCCAACGCCGGCGTCATCGACGCCTACGCCACCCTTCGCCTCGGCGACCGGCTGCACGCCGTACGGGCCTCCGACGCGCTCACCGACGACCGCCTCGCGCTCACCGTCGGCCCGCTCACCATCACCGTCGAGGAGCCGCTGGCCCGCCTCCGGCTGACCTGCGCCGCGGACCCCGACGATCCGGACGGCCTGGCGTACGACCTGACCTGGTCCGCGGCGTTCCCGGCCACGTGGGAGCCGCACCACACCCAGTACCGCGGCGACCGGCTGACGCTCGAAGGCCGGCGGTTCGTCCAGGCCGGCACCTGCACCGGGCGTATCCGCGTCGCGGGTGAGGAGCTCGCCGTGACGGCGGGGGAGTGGACCGGTACCCGCGACCGCAGCTGGGGGGTGCGCCCCATACCGGGCGAGGACGGCGGGCGGGCCGCCGAGGAATGGCGACCCGAGGGCTTCCACTGGATCTGGTGCCCGGTGCGCTTCGACGACCGCTTCGTGATGGTCATCGTCCAGGAGGACGCCGACGGGCACCGCACCCTGAACGAGGCGGTCTCGGTCCGCGGCGACGGCGCCCGCGATGTCCAACTCGGCTGGCCACACACCGACATCAGCTACCGCCCCGGCACCCGGCACCCCGAACGCGCCGTCCTCCACCTCACCGGTCCCGACCGCACGCCCCACGAACTGACCGCCGAGATCCTTACCTCCTCGCCGCTCGCCGTGGGCGCCGGCTACCTGCCCGCCGACGACTGGCAGCACGGCACCTGGCGCGGCCGCGGCTGGACCGATCGCCGCAGCTACGACCTCTCCGACCCGGCCGCACACCCGCTCGCCGCGTACGGCGTCACCGACCACGCCGCCCGCTTCACCCTGGACGGCCGGACCGGTCACGGCATCTTCGAACACGGCAGCTTCGGCCGGCACGATCCCAGCGGCTTCACCGGCTATGACTCCGTCGCGGGGGAGGCCGGGCGATGACGGATCACCCACTGCCCGCCGGCTCGGACCCCGACCGCGCCGCCACTCCGGCCGCGGCGCGTCCCCGCACGACCACCCGCGACCCCGAGGTGCTCACCCGCCGTCTCACCGCCTGGCTCGGCACCCGGCTCCCCGGCGCCCGCGCCCTGGCCGCGACCGTCCCGGACGCCAACGGCATGTCCAGCGAGACCCTGCTCTTCGACATCGACCACCCCGACCCGCCGGAGACCGCCTGCGCGCTGCGCCTCGCCGCCGACCCCGCCGCGTACTGCATCTTCCCGCGGTACGACATGGCACGGCAGTACCGCACCATGCGCCTGGTCGCCGCCCATACGGACGTCCCGGTGCCCCGCACCCTCTGGCTCGAAGAGGACCCGGCGCACCTCGGTGCACCCTTTTTCGTCATGTCCCGCGCCGCCGGCCGGGTCCCGCCGGACGTCATGCCCTATACGTACGAGGGGAATTGGCTCCATGACGCCACCGACGCCCAGCGCGACCGGCTGGAAGACACCAGCGTCTCGGTGCTCGCCCGGCTGCACGACCAAGTCCCGCTCGCCGCGGCCGAATTCCTCGCCACTTCGGGCACCGGCAGCGCGCTGCACCGCCATGTCGCGTCCCAACGGGCCTACTACGACTGGGTGGTTGACGGCCGGCCGCGCTCCCCGCTGATCGAGCGCGGCTTCGCCCGGCTCGCCGACCACTGGCCGCCGGATCCCGGTGAGACCGTACTGAGCTGGGGAGACGCCAGGATCGGCAACATCGTCTACGACGGCTTCGAGCCGGCCGCCGTCCTCGACTGGGAAATGGCGGCCCTGGGCCCGCGCGAACTCGACCTGGGCTGGATGGTCTATCTCCACCGCTTCTTCCAGGACCTGGCCGAAGCGGGCGGACAGCGGGGACTGCCCGGCCTCCTGTGCCGTGACCGCGTCGAGAGCCGCTATGCCGAGCTCACCGGGCACCGGCCCCGCAACATGGAATTCCACACTCTCTACGCGGCCCTGCGGCACGCCATCGTCATGCTGCGCGTGGCCTACCGCCGGATCCACTTCGGCGAGGCGCCGGCTCCGGCCGACGCCGATGCGCTGATCCTCCACCGGGACACTCTGGAGGCGATGATCGAGGGCCGCTACTGGTGAGGCCGGAGCGCCCGTACGGACGGGCGCGGAGCGGCACTCAGGCGGGCGGACGCATCCGCGGCACCCGCACCGGCCGGGTGCCCGGGCCGCCGACGTGCGAGAACGGCTGGCGGCGCCAGTCCAGGCCGGCCGGCAGGGTCAGCAGCACGGCCGCGTCCTGCTCCTGCGGGGTGTCGAGGGTGTCCTCGGTCTCCGGGGCCTCGGACACCGCCCGGCCGGAGCCCTGGCACACCGTCAGGCCGAACGGGTTCCACGGTGAGGGGCACCGGGCGTGCTCCGGGAGGATGTCCTCGTCCGCCAGCAGCGCGATCGGCTGGCGGCAGTCGGGGCAGGTCACGCGGTAGATCTCATAGGTGTCGAACGTGTCGTCCTCGCTCACGGCGCCGAGACTGTCGCCCTCCTGGGCGCCGGCGTTCGCGGCAGCGGATTCCTGCTTAAGGCGTCGCATGATGTCCATCCCCCTCGGGTGGGCCGATCGGATCGCTGACTTCCTGTGACGGGCGGTCCTGGCCACCACCAGCAATTCCCTTCATGCCGCGCGCATAATCGCGGGCGCCCGGCGGACACCGGTTCACCCATGTGGCATTGGTCACACAACCCGGCGCGAGGGTGTCCACGAGCCGGCGCGCGATGCGCATCCGCGCCCGCGCACAGTAGGTTGAACGGGTGGAGGAGTTGGACCGACAAATCGTGGAGCTGCTCGTCAAGGACGGGCGGATGAGCTACACCGACCTGGGCAAGGCCACCGGCCTGTCCACCTCGGCGGTGCACCAGCGGGTGCGCCGCTTGGAACAGCGCGGTGTCATACGGGGCTATGCCGCCATCGTGGACCCCGAAGCCGTGGGCCTGCCGCTCACGGCCTTCATCTCGGTCAAACCCTTCGACCCCAGCGCGCCGGACGACATCGCCGACCGCCTCGCCGAGGTGCCCGAGCTGGAGGCCTGCCACAGCGTCGCCGGCGACGAGAACTACATCCTCAAGGTCCGGGTGGCCACCCCGCTGGAGCTGGAGCACCTGCTCACCCGCATCCGCACCCTGGCCGGTGTCTCCACCCGCACCACCGTCGTGCTCTCCACGCCCTACGAGGCCCGCCCGCCGCGTATCTGACCGTTGATCGCCCCCCGCGCGCGGCCCACCCCCGCGCAGGGGCCAAACTGTCCGGTATGAGCGCGCACGTTCCCGAACCGGCCGGGCAGCACCCCTCCAGCCCTGCCCGCCAGCACCTTTCCCGCCCGGCCCGGCAGGACCCTTCCCGCCCGGCCCGGCCCCGCACTGTCCTGCTGCGCGGTGGCGAGGTGCACAGCCCCGCGGACCCCTTCGCCACCGCCATGGTCGTGGAGGGTGACCGCATCGCCTGGGTCGGCGAGGAGGGGGCGGCCGACTCCTTCGCCGACGGCGTCGACGAGGTCGTGCAGCTCGACGGTGCGCTGGTCACTCCGGCGTTCACGGACGCACATGTGCACACCACGGCGACCGGACTGGCGCTCACCGGGCTCGACCTGTCCGGCGCCGGCACCCTGACCGGGGCGCTGGCCCGGATCCGTGCCTACGCCGACGCCCGCCCCGCGGACCGGGTCCTGCTCGGGCACGGCTGGGACGCCGGTGCCTGGCCGGAGGGCCGGCCGCCGTCCCGCGCCGAACTGGACGAGGCCACCGGCGGCCGCCCGCTCTATCTCACCCGGGTCGACGTGCACTCCGCGGTCGTGACGACGGCGCTGCTGGATCTGGTGCCCGGCGTGCGCGGACGCACCGGATTCCGCGCCGACGCCCCGCTGACCGGTGACGCCCACCACGCGGTGCGCAAGGCCGCGTACGCCACCCTCACCCCCGCCCAGCGCACCGAGGCCCAGGCCGCCGCGCTCGCCCGGGCCGCCGCGCTCGGTATCGGCACCCTCCACGAGTGCGCGGGCCCGGACATCTCCGGTGAGGACGACTTCACCGGGCTGCTCGCCCTCGCCCGGGAGGGGGCGGGCCCGCGGGTGGTCGGCTACTGGGCCGAGGCGGTCGCATCCGCAAAGGACGCGCAGCGGATCCGTGAACTCGGGGCGATCGGCGCCGCGGGCGATCTGTTCGCCGACGGCTCGCTCGGGTCGCACACCGCCCACCTCCACGCCCCGTACGCAGACTCCCCCGGCCACACCGGCGTCGCGCACCTGCGGGCCGAGGACGTCGCCGCCCATGTCGCCGCCTGCACCGAGGCAGGGATCCAGGCAGGTTTCCACGCCATCGGGGACGCCGCCCTCACCAGCGTCGTCGACGGCGTACGGGCCGCCGCCGAGCGCGTCGGCCTGGGGCGGATCCGGGCCGCCCGGCACCGCGTCGAACACGCCGAAATGCTCACCGAGCGCACCATCGCCGGCTTCGCCGAGCTGGCCCTGACCGCCTCCGTCCAGCCCGCCTTCGACGCGGCCTGGGGCGGCGAGGACGGGATGTACGCCGCCCGCCTGGGCGCCGACCGGGCCCGCACCCTCAACCCGTATGCCGCGCTGCTCAAGGCGGGTGTCCCGCTCGCCCTCGGGTCCGACAGCCCGGTCACCCCGCTCGACCCCTGGGGCACCGTCCGCGCCGCCGTTTTCCACCGCACCCGCGCCCACGGCATCTCCGCGCGCGCCGCGTTCACCGCCCACACCCGCGGTGGCTGGCGCGCCGTCGGCCGCGACGACGCGGGCGTGCTGGTGCCCGGCGCGCCTGCCGACTACGCGGTCTGGCGCACCGGCGAGCTGATCGTCCAGGCGCCCGACGAGAGGGTGGAACGCTGGTCGACCGACCCGCGCTCCGGCACCCCCGGCCTGCCCGATCTCACCCCCGGCAACGACCTCCCGGTGTGCCTGACCACGGTCGTCGCCGGGCGAACGGTCTTCGGGCCGCCGAACGAGTGACATCGCGCGGGCAGGTGCCGCCGCGGACCGTGCTTGGCGCTCCTTGGCTCTCCTGAGGGTGCTCGGGGCTGACCTGGGGCGACGCGAAACGACGCAGGCGGAGCACCTGTTGACAGCAGACGGTCGGCGGCCGGTAGGTTCGGCCGAGTCCACCACAGGACGTCCGACCGGGAGACCTCCGCGCAGTCGTCGAACGCAGCTGGGCCATGGGGTGGTGTGCCACTGGGCACGCCACCACTGGGAGCCAGGTCCAGCACCAGCGGCACGGGGCGACGGAACGTCTCACCTGATCGGCAGGTGCGACCCGGGTGGGGCCCGGACGCTCAGTAGACAACGGCTCTCGGTCGACCCGCAGCCAGCGGGTCCCAGGTCGGCCCGAAGGGCGCCGGGCCCCTATCCGCACCACGCCGCGGCCCGCCCGCGGCCTTCTTTACCTTTTGTGCACCCCGCATCCGCAACCCGGGCCTCCCGATGTACGGTCTGCTCACTACCGCACGACCTGCAGGAAGGCCCGCGACCGTGCCATCGGGTTCCGATACCACCGAAGAAGCCGTCAGCGGCACCCCGCCCGACGGCCCGGTGCCCTCCGCGGAGTTGGGCGCCACCGCCGTGACCGCCCGGCCCCGGCGCGCCCGGCGGCTGGCCGCACTGGCCCGCCGTGAGGCGCTGCGCACCGGCCTCGCGGTGGTCTCCGGCCTCGCGCTCGGGCTCGCCTTCCCGCCGTACGACCTGTGGCCGCTGTCCCTGGCGGCGGTCGCCGCGCTGTCGCTGCTGACCCGCGGCCGGACCGCGCGCCAGGGTGCCTGGACGGGCTTCGTCTTCGGGCTGCCGTTCTTCCTGATCCTGCTGAAGTGGCTGCATGTCGTCGGCTGGGACGCGGTGGTGGGCCTCTCGATCGCCGAGACGCTGTTCGTGATGCTGCTGGGTGCCGCGCTCGCCGTCACCTCGCGGCTGCCGTTCTGGCCGCTGTGGACCGCCTGCCTGTGGGTCGCCGAGGAGTGGGCCCGCGACCGGCTCCCGTTCGGTGGCTTCCCCTGGGGCCGGCTGGCGTTCGCCCACACCGGCTCGCCGTTCACCCCGCTCGCCGCGCTCGGTGGCGCCCCGCTGGTCACCTTCGCCGTCGCGCTGGCCGGTGCGCTGACCGCCGCCTGCGCCGCCACCCTCTGGGGGCTGCGCCGCGAGGGGCCCCTGCGCCGGGCCGTGCCGGCCTTCGAGGCGTTCGGGCTGGCCGCCGCGGTGGCTCTGGCCGGTTTCGCCGTCCCCGTCCCCACGAAGGCCGACGACACCGCGGACATCGCGATCGTCCAGGGCAACGTCCAGCAGGCCGGTATGGACTTCCTGGGCCGCCCGATGAAGATCCTCGACAACCACGCGACGGCCACCGAGAAGCTCGCCGCGGACATCAAGGCCGGCCGGGCCAAGAAGCCGGATCTGGTCATCTGGCCGGAGAACTCCTCCGACCTCGACCCGTTCCAGTACCCGCAGGCCTACGACCGGATCGACCGGGCCGTGAAGGCCATCGGCGTGCCCGTCCTCGTCGGCGCCCTGGTCGACCACCCCTCCAAGAAGGGGTACGTCTTCAACGAGGGCATCGTCTGGGACCCGAAGAAGGGCCCGGGCGCCTCCTACACCAAGCAGCATCCGGTGCCGTTCGGCGAGTACGTCCCGTTCCGGGAGCAGCTCAGCAAGATCATCACGCGCTTCCAGCGGGTGCCCCGCGACTTCTACCCCGGCAACCACACCGGCGTGCTCCAGCTCGGCCCCGCCCGGCTCGGCGACGTCATCTGCTTCGAGGTCGCCTACGACGAGATCGTGCACGACACCGTCGGCGCCGGCGCCCGCGCTCTGGTCATCCAGACCAACAACGCCACCTACGGCCGCACCGGCCAGCCCGAGCAGCAGCTGGCGATGTCCAAGCTGCGCGCCGTCGAACACGGCCGGGCCGTGGTCACCGCCGCCACCAGTGGCATCAGCGCGGTGGTCGCGCCGGACGGCACGGTCACCCACCGCATCCCCGAGTTCACCCAAGGCGTGGTCTCCGCGCGTATCCCGCTGCGCGACGAAACGACGCTCGCCGACCGCGTCGGAGCCGCTCCTGAGTGGGCGCTCGCTATCGTGGGCCTGCTGTCCTGTGCCGCCGCGGTGGCCAGTGGCAGGCGCGCGCGCACGAAGGACGAGAAGGGGCAGCAGTGACAGACGGTCAGCGGCAATACGGTCCGCTCGGCACCACCTTGGTGATCATTCCGACCTACAACGAGGCGGAGAACATCAAGCCGATCGTCTCGCGGGTGCGGGCCGCCGTGCCCGAGGCGCACGTCCTGGTCGCGGACGACAACAGCCCCGACGGCACCGGCAAGTTCGCCGACGAGCTGGCCGCCGACGACGCGCACGTCCATGTCCTGCACCGCAAGGGCAAGGAAGGCCTCGGCGCCGCCTACCTCGCGGGCTTCCGGTGGGGCATCGACAACGGCTACGGCGTGCTGGTCGAGATGGATGCCGACGGCTCGCACCAGCCCGAGGAACTGCCGCGCCTGCTCACCGCCCTCAAGGGCGCCGATCTTGTCCTCGGCTCGCGCTGGGTGCCCGGTGGGCGCACCGTCAACTGGCCCAAATACCGGCAGCTCATCTCCCGCGGGGGCAGCACGTACTCCCGGCTGGTGCTGGACCTGCCGCTGCGCGACCTCACCGGCGGCTTCCGGGCCTTTCGCGCGGAGGCGCTCAAGGGCCTGGGCCTGGACGATGTGGCCTCCCAGGGCTACTGCTTCCAGGTCGACCTCGCCCGCCGCGCCGTACAGGCCGGCTTTCATGTCGTCGAGGTCCCGATCACCTTCGTCGAACGGGAACTGGGCGACAGCAAGATGAGCCGCGACATCGTCGTCGAGGCGCTGTGGCGGGTCACCGCCTGGGGGATCGGCTCCCGGGTGGACAAGATCCGCGGCCGCTGACGCCGCCCGACGTGCCGGGAACGTGCGGAGTTGTTCCGCCCCGCGACCCTCACGGAGGGCGACGGGACGGGCCAGGCACACTTGAGGCATGACGTTCGGAGCCACGCCCTCGCCGACTCCTCGGCCACCCCAGCGTTCGCGCGCCCGCCGGTTCATCCCCTTGGGCATCGCCGCCTGGGTGGTGCTGGAGATCTGGCTGCTGACCGTGGTCGCCGGGGCCACCAGCGGACTGACGGTCGCGCTGTTGCTGATCGCCGGAGTGATCATCGGCGGCTACGTGATCAAGCGGGCCGGCCGCCGCGCCTGGCAGAAGCTCACCGAGAGCATGCAGGGCAGCGGCGCCCCGTCGGCACCCGGCAGCTCCGCGTCATCCGGCAACGCCACCTCGGGCAGCGGCAATACGCTCCCGATGGCCGGCGGACTGCTGCTGATGGTGCCGGGGCTGGTGTCCGACGCGCTGGGGCTGCTCTGCCTGTTCCCGCCGACCGGAAAGCTGATCCAGCGCCGGGCCGAGAAGCTGCTGTCCCGGCGGGCGCAGTACGCCCCGGGCTCCTTCGGTGACGCCTTCCAGCAGGCCCGGATGCACCGGCCGGACGGCAAGGTCGTCCAGGGCGAGGTCATCCGCGACGACGATCCGCCGTCCCCGCGCCGCCAGGACCCGCCGCTGACCGGCTGAGAGCCCCGGCGCACGCCGGGACGGCGGGAGCCGCGGACACGGACGGACCCGGACAAGGGCGTCGCGGACACGGACAGAACAAGGGCCGGGGTCACTGCGCAGTGCAGTGACCCCGGCCCTTGTGTGCTGCTCGGTGCAATCCCGCCGTCAGGCGGACTTGCGGTTGGTGTCGCGCGGATGCACGGCAATGTTCATGGTGCCGGAGCGCAGGACGGCCAGCCGTTCGGCCAGCACCTCCTCGAGCTCCTCGCGGGTGCGTCGCTCCATGAGCATGTCCCAGTGCGTACGCGCGGGCTTACCCTTCTTCTCCTCAGGGCCATCGCCATCCACCAGAAGCGAGGGTGCACCGCATACCTTGCACTCCCACTCCGGCGGAATCTCGGCCTCAACCGAGAACGGCATCTCGAATCGATGTCCGTTCTGGCATGCGTACTCCACCGCCTGGCGCGGGGCCAGGTCGATGCCGCGGTCGGTCTCGTAGCTGGTCACCACGAGTCGCGTGCCGCGGAGAGCTCGCTCACTCATGAATCGTGCCTCCCGGGCTTGTCGCCCACAGGACAGGTGTCGCTGTCGTCGTCATCCGGTCAACGTCCGGTCGGCGGTGAAGATTCCCGCAATCGGGAGATGCGCCCACCCGTCGCCCACCACCGCCCATGATGGAGGCGCTGCGCGCCGCTGCCTTCCTTCGTGCCGCCCCTTGTTGTACCCACCATTGCCCGGTTTGTCACATCTGGCAGCAGATGTCACCCAGCGCCATGCATGGTTGAGCGCGCAGTAACGGTCCGCCTGGTGAGCCAAAGGCGTACACTACCGCCCCGCACGCCCTGGGGCTAAATCCGGTCAGGCATTGGATTTCCGGCCGCCGCGCTCGCCCGGCCTGCCGGCGCCCTCGCCGGCGGGCAAACCCGTTCGGGCCGGGGGTCGGTCCGGTGCCGGTGACCGGCGCGAAGAACCACACGGGTGCCCCGGGCGGAAGGATCCGCAAGGATCCGGAAGGAAGCAGTCGGCCGCACTCGTCGGCGAAGACGGTCGGTCCGGTCGTCGCGGTCGTCGAAGAGACGCTGTTGGTCCAGTCGTACCAGCGCCGGCCGCGTGGTGCGCGGCGCCGGGCGGCAGCCCCGGCCCCGGCACCCCGCTCAGACCCAGCACCCCCGCTCGGTCAGTACCGTCCGCAGCGTCTCGATGTGATCGGTCATGATCCCGTCCACGCCCAGGTCGAGCAGTGCGGTCATCCGGTCCGCGTCATTGACCGTCCAGACGTGGACCTGCATGCCCAGTGCGTGTGCGGCGCGCAGGAACAGCGGATCGACGACCGGGATGCCGGACTGCCGCTCGGGGACCTGGACGCAGACCGCGCTGCGCCGCACCGCCGCGCCCAGCAGCCGGTCGAGCGGCAGCGCTCCGCGGCCGTACGAGCGCAGGCGCAGGCCGGCCACGCCGCGGGTACCGAGCGAGCTCGCCATCTGCCGGCCGGCCAGCCGCTGGGTCCGTGCCACCCGGGCCTCCGAGAACGAACCGACGCACACCCGGTCCCAGGCGTTGGTGCGGCGCAGCAGGTCCAGTAGCGGCGGCAGCGCGGCCTCCGCTTTGAGGTCGACGTTCCAGCGTGCGTCGGGGAACTCCTCCAGGAGCTCCTCGAACAGCGGCAGCGGTTCGCGGCCGGCGACCCGGGCCCGGCGCACGGCCCGCCAGGGGAGCGCCTCGATCGCGCCGCGGGTGTCGGTGACGCAGTCGAGCGTCGGATCGTGGAAGGCGACGAGGTGTCCGTCCGATGTGGCGTGCACATCGGTCTCCAGATAGCGGTAGCCGAGGGCCACCGCGCGCCGGAAGGCGGCGGCGGTGTTCTCCAGGCCCTCGGCGGCACCGCCGCGGTGGGCGAAGGGCAGCGGCGCGGGGTGGTCGAGATAGGCGTGGCGGGGGCGTATCGCTGAGGTCACTCGGGCAGTATGGCGCGCTCAGGTGAAGTCCCTCCGCGGGCCACCACGGGG
Organism: Streptomyces sp. TM32; assembly: GCF_004122755.1. Lineage (NCBI taxonomy): Bacteria > Bacillati > Actinomycetota > Actinomycetes > Kitasatosporales > Streptomycetaceae > Streptomyces > Streptomyces sp. TM32. The sequence goes on along the minus strand of NZ_SDIG01000003.1, from coordinate 90,660 downwards.
GACGGCTCCCCGGTCAGGTCCTTGATCGCGAAGCGGCGCAGGAAGAACTGTGCCAGTGGCCCGATGGCCAGCGCATAGACCACCGTGCCGGCCCCGAGGGACCCGCCGAGCAGATAGCCGACCGCGAGCACCGTCACCTCGATGCAGGTCCGCACCAGCCGCACCGGGCGGCCGGTGCGCTGGTGCAGCCCGGTCATCAGCCCGTCGCGCGGCCCCGGGCCGAAGCGGGCGGAGATGTAGAGGCCGGTCGCGGCACCGTTGAGGACGACGGCGAACGCCAGCAGCGGAATACGGGCACCCAGCGAGGCCGGCTCCGGGGTCACGGCCAGCGTCGCGTCCATCACCAGCCCGAGGATCACCACGTTGGACACCGTGCCCAGCCCGGGACGCTGGCGCAGCGGGATCCACAGCAGCAGGATCAGCGCACCGGAGACAATGGTGACCGTACCGATCGTCAGTCCCGTATGCCGGGATATGCCCTGGTTGAGCACGCTCCATGGCTCCAGGCCCAGGTCCGCGCGGACCATCAGTCCCATGCTCACGCCGTACAGCGACAGTCCCGTGTACAGCTGGAACAGCCGGCGTGCCAGCAGGGCCCTCCCCGGGCCGGCTTCCTTGATCATGGACACGACTCTTCCCCCTCCTGGCAGGATTGGACCGACGCGTGACACCATGTGGCATGTCCGGGCTCGGGAAGTAGAGCCAATTCGGGGAAGGTGGACTGATCTTCATGGCTCAGTGGACTTCAGCGGTAGGCGCGCCCCAACTCGCCCGCCTGCTCCGGTCGCAGGACCCGTACGACGCACAACTCGCGGTCGGCGGGCGCCGGTTGCCCGCCTACCGCAGCCTCGCCGACGGTGTGCGCCTGCTCGTACTGGAGGGCCGGATACCGGTCGCCGCTCGCTTGCCCGCCGAACGCGAACTGGCCGCGGCCTTCGGCGTCAGCCGCACCACCGTCGCCGCCGCCTACGAAGCGCTGCGGGCCGAGGGCTTCCTGGAGTCCCGGCGCGGCTCGGGCAGTTGGACCGCCGTCCCGGCCGGCAACCCGCTGCCCACCCGCGGTCTGGAACCGCTGCCCCCGGAGGCCGCCGGATCCATGATCGACCTCGGCTGCGCCGCCCTCCCGGCCCCCGAGCCCTGGCTCACCCGCGCCGTCCAGGGCGCCATGGCCGACCTCCCGCTCTACGCCCACACCCACGGCGACTACCCCGCCGGCCTGCCGGTCCTGCGCCAGGCCCTCGCCGACCGCTACACCGCCCGCGGCATCCCCACCATGCCCGAACAGATCATGGTGACCACAGGCGCGATGGGCGCGGTGGCCGCGATCTGCCGGCTGTGTACGAGCCCCGGCGAGCGGGTGGCCGTCGACTCCCCGTCGTACGCCAACATCCTCCAGCTGATGCGGGACGCCGGCGCCCGGCTCGTCCCGGTGGCCCTCGGGGAGCGGCTGGCCGGCTGGGACATCCCCGTCTGGCGCCAGGTGATGCGCGATGCCGCGCCCCGGATGGCCTATGTCGTCGCCGACTTCCACAACCCCACCGGCACCCTCGCCACCGACGACCAGCGCCGCCGCCTGGTCGACGCCGCCAAGTCGGCCGGCACGCTGCTCGTCGTCGACGAGACCATGACCGAACTCCAGCTGGACCAGGACCCCGAGCCGCCGCGCCCGGTCTGCGCCTTCGACCCCGCGGGCAGCGCGGTGATCACCGTCGGCTCGGCGAGCAAGGCGTTCTGGGCCGGGATGCGGATCGGCTGGGTGCGCGCCGCGCCCGACATCATCCGCAGTCTGGTCGCCGCCCGCGCCTACTCCGACCTCGGCTCACCGGTCCTGGAACAGCTCGCCATCGCCTCGCTCCTGAAGGGCGGCGGCTGGGAAGAGGCCGTCGAGATCCGTCGGGAGCAGGCCCGCGAGAACCGCGACGCGATTGTCGGAGCCCTGCAACGCCACCTCCCCGACTGGGAGTTCAGCGTTCCCCGCGGTGGGCTCACGCTGTGGGCGCGTACCGGCGGACTCTCCGGTTCCAGGATCGCCGAGGCGGGGGAGCGGCTCGGGGTGCGGGTGCCTTCCGGCCCGCGGTTCGGTGTGGACGGTGCCTTCGAGGGCTTCGTACGGCTGCCGTTCACGGTCAGCGGGGCCGTCGCCGACGAGGCCGCGGTCCGGCTGGCCGGCGCCGCGCGGCTGGTTGCGACGGGTGCGCCGGTGGAGACGGAGACCCGGCACGCCTTTGTGGCCTGACCGCAGGGCGGGTATGCGGCCGCCGGGCGGCTGAGCCTCAGCCCTCCGGCCGGGACGCGTCCGTCGACCCGTTGACCACCCGGGGTTCGCCGCCCTTGCTGGGTGCCGCGCGGACAGCCGCCCCCACCGGTTCGCCGGCGGACCCGTCTTCCCCGTCCTGCGTCGCCCCCTCGGCCGCGGCGGGCCCGTCCGCCGGCTCCACGGCGGCCGCGCCCCCGGACTTCCGGGTCTCCACCTTGCGGACGTCCACCGGCTTGCGGACGTCCACCGGCTTACGGACGTTTTCCAGCTTGCGGACGTCTCCCGTCTTGGCGTCTCCCGCCGTCTTGGCGTCTCCCGCGGCGCGGACGTCTTCCGTCTTACGCATGTCTCCCGCCGTGCGGACGTCTCCCGCTTTGCGCACGTCCACGGGTTGCGGTGCGTCCACCAGCTCGGCGGGACCGGCTCCGTCGGCCGGGACCGTACGCTCCGGCAGCAGCGCAAGGACGGCCTCGCGGTGCGCCCGACCGGTGGCGTCGTCGAGCGGGTCGGGGGTGGCCGGCACCTGGAGCCGCAGCACGGCAGCGGTCCCCAGGCGCACATAGCCGCGCCCCGGCGGCACCTGCGCGATCGGCGTGGTGTGCGGCGGCGCCCCGAGCACCGCCCGTACCTCTTCGGCCGTGGCGGGGCCGAGCACCACCCGGGCCTTGGTGTGCGCCCGCACCGGCTCGCTCAGCAGCTCCGCGCTCTCGAAATGCTCGGCCACGACGACCGTGACGTGGGCGGCCCGGCCGTGCCGCAGCGGCACCCGGAGCCACTCCTGCGGATCCTCCCGGCCCTCCGCGGACGCGATGTGGGCCAGCGCAGTGGGACGGTCCGCGATGATCCACAGCGGTCGCCGGGTGTCCTCCGGCGCGGGCCGGCCGGCCTGCCGCGCGCGGTTCGCCGTGATCAGCCGCCGCTCGGTCTCGTGGGAGGCCCACTCCAGCGTCGCCAGCGCGCCCGCCAGCCCGCTCTCCACTCCCAGCACCCCACGACGCCCGGCCAGACACCCGTACTCGCCGGTGCCGCCGCCGTCGATGACCAGCACATCGCCGTGCTGCAGCGCCTGGAGGGCGAGCGAGCGCAGCAGCGTCGTGGCGCCCGTCCCCGGCTGCCCCAGGGCGAGCAGATGCGGTTCGGTGGAGCGCGGGCCGGTGCGCCAGACCACCGGCGGCGCATCCCGCGTCTCCTCCCCGCCGGTGACCGGCAGGGTCCGCTGGACGAAGCCCGGATCGGTGAACCCGAGCACCAGCTCACCCGGCGAGGTGACGAAGCGCTGGGCGGCGATGTCGGTGGGCAGCGGGCCCAGGGCGGTCAGGGTGAGCTGATTCGTCAGCTCGTCCCAGGAGAAGTGGTACTCCCGGCCGCGTCCGGCCTTGGCGTACAGCACCTGCTCGATGCGGGCCCGGGCGCTGTCCTCGCCGTCGGTGAAGTACGCCGGGTACTTCAGCTGCAACCGTTCGAGCCGCCCGCTGTCGTCGAAGGCGTACTCGGGGAAGGCCCGCTCCCAGTCACCGTCGGGCGCGTACAGGGGGCTGGGGTCACCGTCGACGGAGAGGTACGGCACCAGCGCCTCGTACAGCGCGCGCAGCCGCTCGGTCGCAGCCTCACCGGGGCCGGTCTCCACCGGCGTACGCTCCCGCCCCGCCCAGGCCCCCGCACCCATCAGCGTGATCAGGGCGAGCAGCGGCCCGTACGGCACCAGGCACACGACCAGTACGCACGCCCCGACGAAGAAGGCCATCGGGCCGCGGTGCTCCCTGGGGGTGGCGACCCAGCGTCCACGGCCGGCCGCGCCCAGCCGGCGCAGCCCCCGGGCGATGATGATCAGCGGGTGGAACACGTCGGAGGCGCTGTCGGCGGCGGTGCGCGCCAGTTCGCGGCTGCGGGCGAGGGAGGCGCTGTTGGCCATGCGGGCGAGGGGTTGGCCGCTGGTCAGGATGCGGGGCAGGGGGCGCCGGGCCACGTCTTCTCCTGTTGCTCGTGCGGGGGTCGTGAGGGCTCGGTGTGGGCGGCGAGCCGGGGAACGGGCTGCACACGGAGCCGCCCGGACGGGAGCAGGCGCGGCCCGTTCGGGCGGGACCGGTGGGGTGGCGCCGGACGAGAACTCCGGACGGGAGCGCCGGACGAGAACCGCGGACGGGCTAGATCTTGATCCCCCCGAGGAGGTTGGCCAGGCTCGCCCCACCGGCCTTGATGCTGGGCGCGATGGCGGAGCTGGCGAGGTAGAACCCGAAGAGCGCGGAGACCAGGGCGTGGGACAGCTTCAGGCCGTCTTTGCGGAAGAAGAGGAAGACGATGACACCGAGCAGGACGACGCCGGAGATGGACAGAATCATGGGGTTCTCTCCTGGGTGGTGGGGACGGTCACCATGAGTTCTTCCAGCCTCACAGCACGGACCAAGCCACCAAAAGCTGCAATTGGGTGATTTATCGTTGAAATTCCCTGGATGGGCGCACCTTCTGCGTGGGCCGCTCCGGCGGATGCCCGGCGTGTCGCGGACCGATCCGGCCCACCCGGCACAATCGTGGGGTGCCGAAACCGAAGAACACGCCCCGCCGCCCGGCCCCCGTCACCCCCGACTCGCCCTGCCCCTGCGGACGCGCCGCGGCCTACCGCGACTGCTGTGCCGCCTTCCACCAGGGACGGGCCACCGCCCCGACCGCGGAGCGCCTGATGCGCTCGCGGTACAGCGCCTTCGCCGTCGGTGACACCGGATATCTGCTGCGCACCTGGCACCCGACGACCCGGCCGGGCAGCCTCGAACTCGACGCGGCGCAGCGGTGGACCGGACTCGACATCCTCGGCACGACCGGCGGCAGTGCCTTCCACACCGAAGGCACGGTGGAATTCCGCGCCCACTACACCCTGCACGGCCACGCGGACAGCCAGTACGAGCACAGCCGCTTCGTCCGCGAGGCCGGCCAGTGGGTCTATCTCGACGCGCTGCCGCCGGCCTAGGGTCTGTCGTTCGGATCAGGCCGGGCACGCGCTCCGCGGCCGCCCGGCGTCCGAACCGCGGATCCGGTCGCCTCAGTGGCCGCGCAGCTGGTCGATCTCGCGGCGCTCGCGCTTGGTGGGGCGGCCGGCACCGCGGTCGCGCAGCGCGATCACCGGGACCTCCTCGCGCGGCGGGGCCGGCGGACTGTTGTCGACGTAGCATTCCGCGGCGATGGCCGCGCCCACCCGTTTGCGCACCAGCCGCGAGACCACCACGATCCGCTCCCGGCCGGCGTGCCGCAGCCGCACCTCGTCGCCGTTGTGCACGCCGTGCGCCGGCTTCACCCGCTCACCGTTGACCCGTACGTGCCCCGCACGACAGGCCGCCGCGGCCAGCGAACGCGTCTTGGTGAGCCGTACGGACCAGATCCAGCTGTCGATGCGGGTGGTCCCCTCGTCTGAAGCCATACCCCGACTCTAGAACGGGCGCCGACGGGAGAGGTGCTCCCGCCCCACGGGAGAGACGACCCGACGGCCCTATGCGGACGACCGCTTGCCCGTCTTCTTGGCCGTGGTTTTCTTGGCGGCGGTCTTCTTGGCGGTGCTCTTCGATGACTTCCCGGACGTGGCGGCCGCGGATTTCTTCGCTGCCGTCTTCGTCTCCGCCGACTTCTTCGCGGGGGCCTTCTTGGTGGCCGCGCCGGTCTTCCGCGCTGTGGCCTGCTGCCCGGTACCGCTCTTCTTGGCGGTGCCCGAGCCCGCCGCGCTCTTCTTCGCGGCCTTGCGTCCCCGCAGGGGGGTCACGGACGCCGACTCCGACTCCGCGCCGGTGTCCTCGCCCTGCGCCGCCCGCACGCTCTTCTCCAGGGCCGCCGTCAGATCGATGACCTGGGCGCCGGACGCGGGGGCGACCGGCTCCGTGCCCTCCAGCTTGGCGGCGACCAGCTCCTCCACGGCCTCGCGGTAGTCGTCGTGGAGTTCGGCGGGATCCAGCTCGCCCAGGGAGTCCATCAGGGTCTCGGCCAGCGTCATCTCGTTCTCGCGGATCTCGACGTCGTCGGGCACCACCTCGGTGGCGGGCCGGATCTGATCCGGCCACAGCAGCTGATGCATCACCAGTGCCCCGTCGTGCGCCCGCAGCATCGCCAGCGACTCCCGCCCCCGCATCGCCACCTTGCCGATCGCGACCTTCCGGTGGTGTTCCAGTGCCTCCCGCAGCAGCGTGTACGGCTTGGCGGCGGACGCTCCGTTGGGCGCCAGGTAGTAGGACTTGTCCATCTGGAGCGGATCGATCTCGGTGGGGTCGACGAACGACAGGATCGACAGCGTCTTGGCGGTCGGCATCGGCAGCTGTGACAGATCGTCGTCGGTGATCGGCACGATGGTGTCGTCGCCGGGCGGCTGGTAGCCCTTGCCGACCTCTTCGTTCGGGACCTCGTTGCCGTCCAGCTCGCAGATCTTCCGGTACTGGACCGGCGCACCGTCCTTCTCGTGAATGCGCACGAAGGAGACCGACGAGGTGCGGTCGGTGGCGCTGTAGGTCTTCACCGGGATGGTGACCAGGCCAAACGATATGGACCCATTCCAGATAGAACGCATCTTTCATCCCTTGTGTGGGATTCTCATGGTATGTCGCCGATCACCGTCGTGGAGGGGCGGCGCCTCTCGCTGACCAACCTGGACAAGGTCCTCTATCCGGGGACCGGCACCACCAAGGGTGAGGTGCTGCACTACTGCACCACCACCGCAGATCCGCTGCTCAGCCACCTCCGCGACCGGCCGCTGTCCTTCCTGCGCTACCCCGACGGGCCGGACGGCCAGCGCTTTTTCACCAAGAACGTGCCGCCCGGCGCACCCTCCTGGGTGAAGACGTGCGAGGTCCCCCATTCGACGTCCGGGCCCACCCGCCAGGTGCTGCTGCAGGACCTGCCCTCGCTCGTCTGGGCCGCGAACCTGGTCGTCGAGCTGCACACCCCGCAGTGGACGTGCGGGGCACCGGGCATCGCCGACCGGCTCGTCTTCGACCTCGATCCCGGAGCCCCGGCCACCATCGTGGAGTGCTGCACCGCGGCCCAGTGGCTGCACGACCGGCTGGCGGCCGACGGCCTGGACGTCCACGCCAAGACCAGCGGGGCCAAGGGGCTGCACCTCGTCGTGCCCGTCGAGCCCACCCCGGCCGAGCGGACCACTGCCTACGCCAAGACCCTCGCCGTCGAGGCCGCGGCGGCCCTCCCGGAACTCGTCGTGCACAAGATGACCAAGACGCTGCGCCCCGGCAAGGTCTTCATCGACTTCTCCCAGAACGCCGCCGCCAAGACCACCGCGGCCGCCTACACCCTGCGGGCCCGCGACACCCCCACCGTCTCCGCCCCGGTCACCTGGGAAGAGATCGCCGACTGCACCGACCCGCGGCACCTGACCTTCCTCTTCGGCGAGATCGCCGCGCGCCTCGCCCGCCACGGCGATCTGCTCGCCCCGCTCCTCGACCCGGACCGCGCCCGCCCGCTGCCCGCCGCGCGGCCGGCCCGCGCGCGGGCGAGACCCCAGCGGTCCAGGTCCGCCCCTGATTCCCCGTAGATTGACGGAATGCTGGAGGGGACACCACACACATCGCAGACACCGCACGACACACTGCCGCTACGCCTGCCGGACCGCTCGGCGGACGAGGAGATATCCGGCGGCGGACCGGAGCCAGACGGCGCGGCGGAGCTGGAAGGGCATACGTCGCAGCCGGGGCAGGGCCGCCCCGCCGCGAGCACGGGGGAGGGCCCGGGTGGCGGGCTGCGACGCTCCTCGCTCCTGATGGCGCTGGGAACCGTGGCCTCGCGGGCCACCGGACTGATCCGCGCGATGCTCCAGGCGGGCGCGCTCGGTACCGGACTGCTCGCCACCACGTACAACATGGCCAATACCATCCCGATGGGCATCTACACCCTGATGATCGGCGGCGCGCTCAATTCGGTGCTGGTGCCGCAGCTGGTACGGGCCAGGGCCGAGCACCCGGACGGCGGCCGCGCCTATGAACAACGCCTGGTCACCCTGGTCCTGAGCGTCCTCGCGGCCGGTACCGTGCTGTCGGTCTGGGCCGCGCCGCAGATCGTCGCCGTCTACACGAGCGACACCCCCGAGAACCACGCCGCCTTCGAGCTCACCGTGGTCTTTGCCCGCTTCCTGCTGCCGCAGATCTTCTTCTACGGCCTGTTCTTCATCCTCGGGCAAGTCCTCAACGCCCGGAGCAAGTTCGGCGCGATGATGTGGACGCCGGTGCTCAACAACGTCGTGCTGATCACGATGTTCGGCCTCTACCTCGGCCTGCTGGCCGGCCCGGACCGCATCGAGGACATCACCCCGGGTCAGGTCGATTTCCTGGGCCTCGTCACCACGGGCGGTATCGCCGTCCAGGGACTGGCCCTGATCCCCTTCGTCCGCGCTTCCGGCTTCCGCTTCCGGCCGCGCTTCGACTGGCGCGGCAACGGTCTGCGCAAGAGCATCGGGGCCGCCCGGTGGACCCTGCTGCTGGTGCTCGCCAACCTGGCCGCGATGACCGTCGTCACCCACTTCGCCGGCGCCGCGGACCAGCAACTCCCCACCGGAGGCGTCGGATACACCGGCTACAGCCTTGCCCAGGGCATCTGGGTGCTGCCGCAGTCGGTCATCACCGTCTCGCTGGTGACCGCGCTGCTGCCACGGATGAGCCGGGCGGTCGCCGAACACCGCCTGGACGACATGCGCGCCGACCTCTCCCACGGGCTGCGGATCAGCGGGGTCCTCATCGTCCCGGCCGCCTTCTTCTTCCTCGCGCTCGGCCCGCAGACCGCTCAACTCCTGTTCGCACACGGTGCCGTGGACGCGGCGTCGGCCGTGCCCGCCGGGCAGATGCTGCAGGCCTTCGGGCTCGGGCTGATCCCGTTCTCCGCCCAGTACCTGCTGCTGCGCGGCTTCTACGCCTTCGAGGACACCCGGACGCCGTTCTGGACGGCGCTGTGCATCGCCGCCGTCAACATCGGCCTGGCCGTGGCCTGCCACCTCTGGCTGCCCGCCCGCTGGGCGGTCATCGGGATGGCCGCCGCCTACGCCGTCGCCTACGGAGCCGGGCTGCTGCTCACCGTGGTGCTGCTGCGCCGCCGGCTCGCCGGACGCCTCGACGGCCGGCGGCTGTGCCGTACCTACGGCAAGTTGGCCCTCGCCGCGGCCGCGGCTGCCGTGCTGGGCCGGCTCGTGGCCGGTGCCTGCTCCGGCGTGTCCGTCCCGGCGGGCTGGGCCTCCGTGCCGGCCCTGGCCGCCGGCGGCCTCGCCATGGCGGTGGCCTTCGTGCTCCTGGCCCGCGTCCTGAAGGTCGCTGAGCTGCGCAGTCTGCCCGGGCTGCGCTGACCCGGGCAGCGCGCTCCGTCACACTGCTCGGGGCCGCGGCCAGGACGCCCGGGCGGCGGCCCCGAGCCAGCCGATGACGGCGGCGACCGTGGCGTCGCCCAGGCTCGCGATCTCCGTCAGGGCCGTCAGATCGCCGTCGGCGGGAGCGACGCCCGCCGCGGTCAGCGCGGCCTGGAGCTCCTGCCGGCGGCGGTCGGGCATCGCCACCGGTCCCTGCCGCTGCTCCTCGGGGCGCGGCGGAGCCGGCGGCCGGTCCTGCGGGAGCAGCGGCTCGAAGTGCAGCCGGTCCTCCGGGCGGGGCGGTGGGAGAACGGGGTCCGCGGCGTACGCGGACGGGCGCTCCTGTGGGTTCGCCGGCGCACCGAGACGCTCCTCGGGGCGCGGGGGAGCGAGCACATAGCCCGGCGTGGCACCGTACGGCGGGGGAGTGGGGCGGTACTGCGACATGGGGGCCTCCACAACTCACGGTCCGAAGGGTTGGAGGGGATTCGGGTAATTCGGGTTCGAGGGGATTCGGCGGTTCGGGGCATTCGATGAACAAGGTGTCAGTTCTTCGGAAGCCGGACCATGCCCGTCCGGTTGCGAGTGAAGTGCGAGTTCACCCGATAAGGCCAATGTGCGCCGGTTGTTTCGCTAGCGTGGCCGCATGCCGAGCCCGGAAGAACTACCGAACCCGTACTGGAATCACAATGTGCACTATCACCGGCTCGTGCTGGGCGCCGTGCCGGACGGCTGCACCCGGGCGCTGGACATCGGATGCGGCGACGGCCTGCTGGCCCGCAAACTCGCGCGGCGGATTCCCGAGGTGACCGGCGTGGACCGCTCGCCGGCGATGATTCGGCTGGCCCGCGAGGCCGGAGCCCGGACCCCGAATGTCACCTTCGTCGAGGCGGACTTCATGACGGCGGCGGACGGCGTTCTTCCCGGCAGGTACGACTTCCTCTCCGCCGTGGCCGTACTCCATCACCTGGACTTCACAGCCGCGGTCCGCCGGATGGCTGCTCTGCTCACGCCCGGCGGGCGCCTCGTCGTCATCGGCCTGGCGAACAACGGGACGCCACTGGACTGGCTCATCAGCGGGGCGGGCCTACCCGCCTCCTGGATCCTCGCCCGGCGCCACGGCGGAAATTCCGGACCGTCGGGCCTGCCGGTGCAGGATCCCGACATGACGTGGAGTGAGATCCGGCGCGCTGCACAGGACATGCTGCCGGGCAGTCGCGTCAGCCGCCATCTGCTGTGGCGCTACGCATGGGTGTGGGACAAACCGAGTTCTGAATTCCGGTCGAGGTAAGCGGGCGGGGGCGTCAACTCGCCCGCGTCGCAGCACTTGGCCGCGCGCATACGATCGGGTATCGACGGCAGTGCTGCGTTTTCGGCGGAATTCGGTGATCGCCACGGAGTGCGCACATAACCCTCCCTCGCTGTTCACACCGTGATGATTCCTGCAATGGAAAGCTGCCCTGCGGCCGTGTTTCCCAACGGCCGGCGCGGGTCGCGCCCCCACATTTCGCGACTCGGCGCCACAATTCGGGGAGAGGACACCCTTCGTGGACACCACTCGCGTGACCCGTCGCGCCCGTACCGCACTGGCTCTCGCCACCGGAACGGTGCTGACGGCGGTGGTCGTACAGGTCCCGGCCAGTGCGACGGCCACCGTGGCCGGACACCGCAATGCCGCTGCCGCGCCCATCAGCCCGCACTCGCCCCATTCCATCCGGGCATTTGACGCCACGTCGTATGACGCCACCTCGCATAGCGCCATGTCGCATGACGCCGCGTCGTATGGCGACACGTACTACAAGGACGCCATCGGAAAGACCGGCCCGGCGCTCAAGGAATCACTGCACCGGATCATCAGCACCACCCAGACCGGAAAGCTGACGTACGACGAGGTCTGGGACGCGCTCAAGGACACCGACCAGGACCCGGCCAACAGCGCGCACGTGATCCTGCTGTACTCCGGCCGGTCCGCGAGCAAGGACGCCAACGGTGGCGGTCCGGACGACTGGAACCGCGAACACGTCTGGGCGAAGTCCCATGGCGACTTCGGCACCGACACCGGCCCCGGCACCGACCTCCACCACCTGCGCCCGGCCGATGTCTCCGTCAACAGCGCCCGCGGCGACAAGGACTTCGACAAGGGCGGTACGGAGGTCGCCGAGGCACCGGGCAACTTCACCGACGACGACTCCTTCGAGCCCCGGGACGCGGTCAAGGGCGACGTCGCCCGCATGATCCTCTACATGGCCGTCCGTTATGACGGCGGCGACGGCTTCCCGGACCTGGAGCCCAACGACAAGGTCGGCAACGGCACCGAGCCGCACATCGGCAAGCTCTCCGTATTGAAGCAGTGGAGCAAGCAGGACCCGCCGGACGCCTTTGAGAAGCACCGCAACCAGGTGATATTCGACAAGTACCAGCACAACCGGAACCCGTTCATCGACCACCCGGAGTGGGTCGACGCGATCTGGTGACCGGCCTCCGGCCGCGCGGGCCGGGGCGGGGCGGTCCGACCGCCGGTCCCGGCCCGCCGCGTACGGCAGTCGGGGCGCCCGCATATCGGATGGCGTATGCCAGACGGCGCCACGCCCGGGTCGTTTTTAGCGTGGCCACATGTCTCGCGTGAGTTGGGTCCCCGTCAGAGTCGCCACCACCGCCACCCTTTGTGCCGCCGGCCTGTGTGCCGTGCCCGGCCAGGCAGCCGCCGATGGCCCGAACGGCATCGACGACCTGCGGCCCGGAGCGCACCTGGTCGATCCGGCAGTTGCCGAGAACGGGCTGGACCGGCGCGGAGTGCAGTTCCTGCCCCGGGCGGACGTGCCCGAGCCACCGGATGTCTCCGCCCTGTCCTGGATGGTGACGGACATGGCGAGCGGCAAGGTCCTGGCGGCCAAGAACGCCCACCGGCCCCTGCCGCCCGCCAGCACCCTCAAGACGCTCTTCGCCGTGACGGTGCTGCCGAAGTTCGGCCAGGGGGAGGTGCACACCGTCTCGCTGGCGGACCTGTCCGGTATCGAGGCCGGGAGTTCGCTCGCCGGCCTCAAGGAGGACATGCCGTACCACGTCGATGACCTGTGGCGTGGCGTCTTCCTGCGCTCGGGCAGCGATGCCGTCCACACCCTGGCCGCCATGAACGGCGGCTGGAACAAGACCATCGACGACATGCAGGAGACCGCGTACCGCCTCGGCGCCCGCGACACGCGGGTGGAATCGGCCGACGGGTTCGACACGCCGGGCCAGGTCTCCTCGGCCTACGACCTGACGCTCTTCGGGCGGGCCGGTCTGAACAACCCGGACTTCGCCCACTTCGCGGCGACGAAGAAGGCGCAACTTCCCATGGACGGCGGCCCGGACTCGTTCGGCATCCAGAACACCAACCGGCTGCTGGTCGGCTCACACGGCGTCCGGCCGTACGACGGGCTGATCGGGGTGAAGAACGGCTACACCAGCCACGCCGGCAACACCCTGATCGCCGCGGCCCGGCGCCACGGGCGGACGCTGCTGGTCACCGTCATGAACCCGCAATCCGGGGCCCCGAACGCCGTCTACGAGGAAACCCGCACCCTGCTGGACTGGGGGTTCGAGGCGGCCCCGCGCACCACGCCCGTCGGGGCGCTCCCCGCCTGGAGGCCCGGCGACGCCGACGGCGGAGCGGAGCATTCCCCCGATCAGCGGCAGCCTGGCCTGCCCCTGCACAAGGCGGCGATCGGGACGCAGACGGACGCCGGACGGCAGGGGCGGTACTGGTGGATGCTGTCGGCCATCGGGCTCGTCGCCGTCGCGGGCCTCGGTACCGGGGTGTGGTGGCGCCGGCGCAAGCTGCGCGAGAGAGGGATCGCGAGCGAGACCGGGAGCGGGAACGAGAGCGGAGGCGGGAAGGAGAGCGAAAGCGTGGGCGTGAGCGGGGAGTCCGACTGAGGTCTCCGCCCGCACCGCCGGGCCGTCGCACACCCGTCCGATCGGTCAGGGATACGGAGGACACGCGATGGCCTTGGCCGGTGAAGGGCGACGCGTCCGTCATGGTTGTGCGGGCTGCCGGGGGTTGCTCGGTGTAGCGTCCTGATCAGCTGTCGTGGTTCCGAAGTGCCGGACGCCCGTGTCGCATTCACGGGCGTCCTTGCTGTGTAGCGCGTCTCCGGACCAGGGCGATCACCTCCGGGTTCCGCAGCACGCGGAAGCCGACTCAAGCCCATTGAACGAAGGAGACGGACATGGCTTCCGGCACGGTGAAGTGGTTCAACTCGGAGAAAGGCTTCGGCTTTATCGCCCAGGACGGCGGCGGCGCCGACGTCTTCGCGCACTACTCGAACATCGACGCCACGGGCTTCCGCGAGCTGCAAGAGGGCCAGAAGGTGACCTTCGAGGTCACCCAGGGGCACAAGGGCCCCCAGGCGGAGAAGATCCGGCTGGCGTAGTTCGCGGCCCCGCCCCTCGGTGCCCGCTCCCGATCCCGGGGCGGGCACCGTCGCGTGCGGTACGGCGCCGGCCTCACCCCATCGGCCCCGTCCACCGGCACCCCGTAAGTGCCGGGGCACCGGGCGCGGACCGGCCGGACGGCGCGGTGCTCATCCGTGCGGCGTACGACGGAACGGTGGAATGTGACCGCCGCCGGGCGGGCCGCTCAGGGCTGCGGTGGCTTGTCCTGGCCCGGTCCGCCGCCGAACTCGTCCCTGAGCTTCTCCTGGCCCGTGTCGACCTGGCCCTTGTACTTGCCCTGGGTCTTGTCGTCGACCATGTCGCCGGCCTTTTCGACGCCCTTGTCGGTCTGGCTTTCGTGGCCCTTCAGCATGCTCTTGATCTTGTCCATCATGGACATGAGTCGTCCTCCTCACCACGATCCCCCACGACTCCAGCATCGTCCCGTCCCGGGGGATCTGCATCAGGGAGCCCGGCAGGGCGCCCGCTGCCGGGGTAGGGGCCGGTGCGGCCGTGCATTCCCGGCTGCCGGAAGCCCGCCGGCGCCGTGCTGACCCGGTGTCCGGGGGCCCAGCGGCATCGCCACGGGAAACGGACGGCTCCTGCCGCGGCGCGCAGCGGCGGAGGGTCCCGCGTCGTCGCCGCACGCCGGAGGTGCCCGCCCACCCGTGTGGCGCAGTGGCCTCGCGGAAATTCCCCGGAACTGCCGTCGGCCCGCTCGACGGGCACGGCGTCGCGGTCCGGCTGAGAATGCAGCGGTGAGCGATGAACACCGCAGTGCCGAAGACGCCGCGCCGCGCGCCGTGCCGTGTGACGAGGAACGACGGCTCGCCAGGAAGGCACTGGCCGGCCATGCGCGGAACGCGGACGACCTGTCGATGTTGATGGACATGCTGGGCCTGGACCCGAGCCGTGATGCGGACGCTGAGCCGCCCTGCTGCCAGGAGCAGGGCCATGGCCACGAGTGTGGCGGTGGCCCGGCAGCCGGGCGGGGCGCCGGCCGTGAGCGTGAACGGCGGCCCGAGCCACGCCGCGACACCTGCCGCGACGCCCGGTCACGCTCGGGCGGGCCACGGGCCTAGGGGGTAGTGATGCCTCGTAGGTGCCGTGCTGCCTCGTCGTGGCACCGGTGACACACTCGGCGTCGCAAGGCATCGACCCGCTACTCGCCCGAGGAGGCCGTGCAGATGTCCGGCGCAGGCGAGTTTCCCGCGCGGCCGGGGGCGCACCCCCGCGCCCTGGTCACTGGTGCCACCGGCTACATCGGCGGCCGTCTGATCCCCGAGCTGCTCACGGCCGGGTACGCCGTACGCGCGCTGGCCAGGACCCCCGAGAAGCTGCGCGACCATCCCTGGGCGGCGCACACGGAGGTGCTGCGCGGCGATGTCACCGACGCCGACTCGGTGGCCACCGCCATGGACGGCGTCGACATCGCGTACTACCTGGTGCACGCCCTGGGCAGCGGTCGGCGGTTCGAGGACACCGACCGCGAGGCCGCGCAGATCTTCGCCCGGCAGGCCCGCGCCGCCGGAGTGCGCCGGATCGTCTACCTCGGCGGCCTCGCCCCGGTGGGCATCCCCGAGCAGGACCTGTCACCCCATCTACGTTCCCGTGCCGAGGTCGCGGACATCCTGCTGGCGTCCGGCGTCCCCACCGCCGTGCTGCGCGCCGCGGTCATCATCGGCTCCGGCTCTGCCTCGTTCGAGATGCTGCGCTATCTGACCGAGCGGCTGCCGGTCATGGTCACCCCCAGCTGGGTGCGCACCCGCATCCAGCCGGTCGCCGTCCGCGACGTGCTGCGCTACCTGGTGGGCTGTGCCCGCCTGCCCGACGACGTCAGCCGCGCCTTCGACATCGGCGGACCCGACGTGCTCACCTATCGCGCCATGATGCAGCGCTACGCGCACGTCGCCGGGCTGCCCGAACGGCTGATCCTGCCGGTGCCGATGCTCACCCCGCGCCTGTCGAGCCTCTGGATCGGCCTCGTCACGCCCGTACCGCCCGGCCTGGCCCGTCCCCTGGCCGAATCGCTGCGGTACGAGGTGGTCTGCCGCGAGCACGACATCGCCCGCTACGTCCCCGATCCGGACCCGCCGGGCCACCCCATCGCCTTCGACGAGGCGCTGCGACTGGCGCTGCGCCGGGTGCGGGACGCCGAGGTCGCCACCCGCTGGTCGAACGCCGCGGTGCCCGGCGCGCCGAGCGACCCCCTGCCCACCGACCCCGACTGGGCCGGCGGCAGCCTCTACACCGACCGGCGGGAGCGGACCGTGGACGCGCCGCCCGAGGCGCTGTGGCGGGTGGTCGAGGGCATCGGCGGCGACAACGGCTGGTACTCCTTCCCGCTCGCCTGGGCGGTACGCGGCTGGCTGGACCGGCTGGTCGGCGGGGTGGGGCTGCGCCGGGGCAGACGGGACGCCCGCCGGCTGCGGGTCGGTGACTCGCTCGACTTCTGGCGCGTCGAGGAGGTCGACCCGGGGCGCCTGCTGCGGCTGCGCGCCGAGATGCGGCTGCCCGGGCTGGCCTGGCTGGAACTGACCGTCGGCCGCGACGCCCAGGGCCGGACGCGCTACGGCCAGCGGGCCCTGTTCCACCCGCACGGACTGACCGGCCATGCGTACTGGTGGGCCGTCTCGCCCTTCCACGCCGTGGTGTTCGGCGGCATGGCCCGCAACATCGCCGCCACCGCGGAGGCCGAACACCGGGCCCGGTGTGCGGAGTGACTGCCGAGGAACAGCCTGCTGTCGGCCGAACTCCCGGTCGCCACAAGGGGGATGGGGCCGCCGAGTGCTGTCCGCCTTCTCAGGCACGCCGACAGCGGGCCCCGGGCATGCGTCGCCCGGAACCCGCCGCAGTGAGTGACTCAGTGGTGCGTCACCCCCAGTGATCCAGCGGTGAGTCACGACCAGTGATGCAGTGGTGCGTCACCACACCCGACTCAGTGGTGCGTCACCGCACCGGCCGCGAACCGGCCGCAGTTGGAGCCGGAGACGCTGACGCTGACCGACTCGATCGAGCCGCCCCAGTCCACGCAGATGCCCTTCCCGGGCAGATAGACGGGACCGGCGTAGGCGGTGTACTTACCGCTGTCGTCCACCCACGGAGAACTGCCGTTGGAGGCCGTGATATAGGCGGACATCTGTACGGCCTTACCGGTCTTGTTCCGCACCGTCACGACACAGTTCTTTCCGGTCTTTGCGCTGTACGTCAGGTACACGGTCCCCTTTCCGGTGACCGGTACGGAATTCACGACGCGGTAGCTGCTTCCGCAGACTCCGTTGTACGCGGCGGCCTTCGGCGCGGCGGTTGCGGTGGTGGCCGTCGCCATCGTGGCGATTCCCGCCACGGCCAGGATTGCCGATCCTGCGATGGCACGTGAACGCTTCATGTGGATACCCCCGTTGGGTGCAGTGCCTTGCGTGGTCGTTGCGAAGTGTTGGACACCGGCCGGCCAAGGATGGTTGCACCGCAGACGTGAATTCCCTTTTTTCTGGCCGAGTTGAGATGCCGAAACAAGGGGTTTCCGTGAATGCTGTGGCGGCAGGGGCGCAAGGGGTACGACAGGGGTACGACGAAAGGCCGGTCCCCGGCGCCGCGGAGGGCGCCGGGGGCCGGCCGGGGGTAGCAGGGCGTACGGGCTCAGCGGCCGTTCGCGAGGACCTTGAGGCGGCTGTACGTACCGTTGAAGCGGTTGCGGTCGCCCACCGGGTGACCGGAGGAGGTGTGCTGCCAGATGCTGTGGTAGTTCCAGCCGTGGGGCAGTTTGCCGACGGAGGAGCCGTAGCGCGGGATCCACAGCGGATTCGTCCGGCCGAACTTGCCGGAGTTGCCGGTGCACCGCTTCCACCAGTTGGTGGAGGTGTAGATGACCGGGTAGCGGCCGGTCTCCTCCCGGTAGGTCTGCACGAAGTCGTGGATCCAGCTGACCATCGCCTTGTGGCTCTTGCCGTAGCAGGTCGCGCCGTAGGGGTTGTACTCCATGTCGAGGGCGCCGGGCAGCGTCCTGCCGTCCCGGGACCAGTCGCCGCCGTGGTCGGCGAAGTACTCCGCCTGGGAACCGCCGCTGGAGTGGTCGGGCAGCGCGAAGTGGTACGCGCCGTGGATCATGCCGGATTTGTACGAGCCCCTGTACTGCTGCGCGAAGTAGGGGTTCGTGTAGTTGGTCCCCTCGGTGGCCTTGACGTAGGCGAACCGCACCCCGGACCTGCGCAGTCCTGACCAGCCGACGTTGTGGTTGTGGCTGGAGACATCGACGCCGGACACGCCCCTTCTGTAGGACGCCCGCGGTTCGAGGCCACCGGCCCGGAGGGTGCCCTCATGGGCCACGATGGTGGACCCCATCCAGTCCTGGTCGGGGTGGGCGGGTCTCTTCCCGGCATCCTGCGCCGTGGCGGCGCCGGACAGCGCGAGCGGCAGCACGGAGAGAAGAGAGACAAGAGTTCCGGCCGCAATAGGGACAGTACGGCGGGCCGGACCGGATCTGCGCAAGGGCATCGCATGCCTCCGAAGGCCTTCGGTTGAGTCAGGTTCGGCAGCTTTTGAGCAGAATCCTGCCGATAAGAGACTTATACGCAGAACTGCCTGACGCTAAGGCCCAACAGGCCGTCAGTCCGCCGACCGGCCTCGCATCTCACCCGTCTGGCGGCCGGAAGCGGTCGCCGGGTCCCGGTCCGAGTACCCGTCCGAGGGCAGAGCGAAGCGGGCCCCGGCTGTGCCGGGACCCGCTTCACCGCGCAGCGGCGAACGCGCCATTCCGCCGCTTCGCAAGCTGCCTTGTGCAGAGCCTGTCGGCTCGCTTGTGGGGTCCGTCATACCCGTTGCCTCATCCGGCCGGTCCGGCCTCGGTGCGTGGGCGACGGCTCTTCGGTCGGGTCGGCTCAGTAGGCGGAGTCGACGTTGTCGATCGAGCCGTAGCGGTCGGCCGCGTAGTTGGCCGCGGCGGTGATGTTGGCGACCGGGTCGGTGAGCTTATTGGCGGTGCCGGCCACGTGGTACTGGTCGAACGTGGGCTGGATCACCTGCAGCAGGCCCTTGGACGGTATGCCGTTGGCGGCGTTGACGTCCCAGCCGTTCACGGCGTTCGGGTTGCCGCTGGACTCCCGCATGATGTTGCGGTGCAGGCCCTCGTAGGAGCCCGGGATGCCCTTGGCCTTCATGATGTCCAGGGACTGGCGGATCCAGCCGTCCAGGTTGTTCGGGTAGTCCTTGACGGCCTTGCGCTCGGCGGAGCGGTTGGCGGCCTGCAGGGCGCTGTGCTGCTTCGCGACGCCGCTGACCTTCACGCGGTCGGCGACCGAGGCGGTCACCGCGCGGCTGGGCTTGGCGTTGTCGGCCTTCGCCGGCTGGCCCTTCGCACCGACCGGCTGGACCACGGCCGGAGCGTGCTCAGAAGCGGCCTGAGCGGCGTCCGGAGCCGAGGTGAGGGCCAGGCCCGAGGTGGCACCCGCGGCGGCCAGAACGGCCACGGCGATCTTGTGGGTGCGGGTGATGCGGGTGATACGGGCAGCGCGGGGCAGGGTGAAGCTGGGCATGCAGAGTGACCTCTTCCAGGTACCGGGGACGGGGAGGCGGCCTTCTTTGGCGGCGCGAGACGAACCGGAGGTCTTCGCTGCGTTCGCCGTGCGGCGTGAATCGCAAACTCGCTCTCAGCGCGTCGGAATCCATGGTTAACGTCCGCCCCGAATTGAGGCAATGGTGCTCTGTACTACTCATCTTCGTGAGAGAAACCCGCAGCCCTGAAGTGATAAGCGTTTCTGGCTCCGTTGACCCGCAATGGCCGCGCGCTGTCGACTAGGCAGACTCGTAAGTGACATACGTCGCGTGCGTCGGGTCACCCGAGAGCGGCGGTAAAGACCCCTGGAGCCCTGGCCATAAGTTGCCTGGCTCACACCGGAATTAGGGTTCCGCGGTACCGCTTTACCCGCCGGTGGTCGCCGATTTATCCGGACGACGGACCCGCGGAGCGCGCCGGGATTCCTCAAATGTGGCGAGGGGCACGGTGTCCGGGCCCGGAAAGGGCGGTAATTGTGGCCCGACTCACGGCTGATTCGCGGCCGATTCGCCGCCGGTTCGCGGCCGATTCGCGGCCGGGGCGCGGCCCGCCGTCACAGGCGCACGACGGGGCGGAGGCGCGGCGTCCGCTCGGCCGTTGGTGCGCCTGGGATACGGCGATACGGCGGTGCCGCTGGGCCGTTCGCAGCAGCGTCCGGGGCTGTCGCATGACTACGGGCCCTCCGCTCCCGGAGGGTGACACCGCACACTGTCCGCACTCACCGTAGGGAAGTGCTCATGCTCCGTCGTCTTTCCGTCGTTCTCACCGGTCTTCTCGTCACGGGCTTCCTCGCCGCCGGCCCCGTGGCCGCGGCACCGGCCGATGGCCACCGTCACCACCATCACCTCACTGCCAAGGAACGGGAGGGACTTCGCGTGGCCGAGCAGGTCCTCGACGCCCTCTTCGGCGCTCCGGTGAGCCGGGACCGCTACTGACGGGCGCCCACGCACCACGGCAGCGGCAACGGCAATGGCCCCACCCGCGAGTTGCGGGCAGGGCCACTGCCGTTGCCATGCCTGGGGCCGCCTGCGCGGCACCCGTCTCAGTCGGCTCCGACCGTCCGCACGGTCGTGTCCCGCCGGCTCAGTACGCCGAGTTGACGTTGTCGATCGAGCCGTAGCGGTGCGCCGCGTAGTTGGCCGCGGCGGTGATGTTGGCGACCGGGTCGGTGAGCTTATGGGGCGTACCCGAGACGTGGTACGTGTCGAAGGTGGGCTGGATCACCTGCAGCAGGCCCTTGGACGGGATGCCGTTGATGGCATTGATGTCCCAGTCGTTGACGGCGTTCGGGTTGCCGCTGGACTCCCGCATGATGTTGCGGTGCAGGCCCTCGTAGGAACCCGGTATGCGCTTGGACTTCATGATGTCGAGCGACTCGCGGATCCAGCCGTCGAGGTTGTTCGCGTAGCGCTTGGCGGCCTTCGGCGCGGCCTTGTGGGCGGCCTTGGGAGCGGCCTTGGGAGCGGCGGCCTTCGGCGCGGCGATGACCTTGCGGTCGGCGGACCGGTCGGCGGCCTGCTTGGCCGCGTGGCCCTGCTTCGCGACGGCGGTGACCTTGAGGCCGGTGGCGAGGGACGAGGCGAGCTGCTGGTCCTTCTTGCCGTCGTCGGCCCGGTCCTTCGCGGTGAGCGGCAGGCCGTTGGCGCTGACCGGCTTCACCGCGGCCGGCGCGTGGGCGGCAGTGGTCTCGGCGTTGCTCGGCGCCGCGGTGAGCGCCAGGGCGGCGGCGCAGCTCGCGGACGCCACCACTGCCGCGGAGATCTTGTGGGTGCGGGTGATGCGGGTCGTACGGACGGCGCGGGGCAGGGTGAAACCAGGCATGCGGATATGACCTCTTCCAGGGCTTGGTGGCGGGGGAGGCGGCCTTTGGTTGGCGCGTGAGAACCGAGGGTCATGGCCGCGTTCCGCCGCTCTGGCTGAGTCCGCAGGCTCGTTCTCGGTGCTACGCGGAACATGGTTAACGCGAGCCCTGGATGGTGGCAATGATGCTTTGTACTACCTATCTTCGTGAGATCGGGCGAGATGTCCCTTATAAAGAACGCGCTATGCAGTAATGCCGGGAAGGGCGCCGACTAGCGGCCCTCGTACGTGACGTACGTCGCGTGCCGTGCATCACGCGGCACGGACGTCAAAGGCTTCTCCGGAGCCCCGCAAAGTTGCCTGGCTCACACGGGGAAGAGGCTTTCCGCGGCGGGAAGCGGAGGCCCGGACCGACCGCCGAGTGCGCCATCGCTCGCGCCCCCTGCGGAATCCACAGGGGGCGCGACGGAGCGAGGCGGGGAAATGCGGAATGTCGGCGGAAGGTCAGTCGGCCAGCAGCCGCGCGGCGAGGCGCTCGATGCGGTCGTGCCAGGCCTCCAGCGCGGCGGCCGTGTCGAAACCCGGCGGGCCGGTCTGGGTGAGGACGAGCCGGGCGCCGTGGCCGGTGCCCCGGCCCAGCTCCCAGCGGACCGTGCCCTGCGGATGCCAGCGGTAGGCGAGCACCGACGGCGCCCGTACCTCGGTGACGGGCCCGGCCGTCGCGGCGCCGGCGGTGAAGCCCTCCGGTGCCGGTGCGCCGGCCGTGGGCTCCGCGCCCGAGGTCAGCGCGGCCCAGACCGTCTCGGCGGGCTTGACGAGCTGACGCTCGAAGCGGACCCGCGGGCCGTCCGCGGTGTCCTCGACCACGCCGTGCCCGAGATCGAACTGCTCGACGTACGCCTCGTGCAGCTCGCCGGTATCGCGCTCCATGGCGGTCGGGGCGCCGTCGAGGAGCTGTGACAGCGCGGTGAGGCACAGATGCCAGCCGGAGGCGAAGCTGGCGCCGCCGAAGCGGTCGCCGAAGGTGTGCACCAAGGTCAGCAGCGAGCCCTCCCCGTCCGGGGTGATCTCCCAGCGCAGGTGGTCCTCTCCCCAGGTGAAGGCGAAGAGCCGGGGCTCGTCGGCGTCGGTGACCGTGCCGGTCATGGCGATCCCGCTGACGCCCGGCATGACGAAGGTCATCGCCCCGCCCGGCCGGAGTTCCACGGTGACCTCGGCGGGGAACCACTGCCCGATCTGTGCCGGGTCGGTGATCGCCGACCAGACCTTCGCGGGCGGATGGGCGAGCCTGCGCTCCATGCGCAGCGCGGTGCGGCCGTCGGAGGTGGTGAGGGAGTCGGAGTGCGGGTTCATCGGGGGTCGTCCTCCATGGCGTCGAGATGCCGTTCCAGGGCGTCAAGGCTCCCGGCCCACAGATGCCGGTAGTGGGCGAGCCAGGCGTCCAGCTCCGCCAGGGGTTCGGGCCGGAGCTCGTACCAGCGGCGCTGGGCGTCCTGCCGGACCCGGACGAGTCCGGCCTCGCGGAGCACCCGCAGATGCTTGGAGGTGCCGGGCTGGCTCAGTCCGAGCTGCTCGGTGAGCTCGCCGACCAGGCGCGGCCGCTCCAGGAGCAGGTCGAGGATCTTGCGCCGGCTCGGCTCGGCGAGAACGTCGAACGGTATGGACATGACCCCAGCATGCCTCGGCGGTTATATAGCCGCAAGGGGATGTATCCGTCTCCGTGGCTCACGCACACGCCGGATCGGCCGCGGACGGCTCCCTGCGCACCACCGGCGCGAGGCAGGGTGCCGAGCTCAGCGGCCCATCGGTGAAGAACCGTGCGGCCAAGTCCCCGACCTCCTGCGGGCGTTCGAGCACCACCCAGTGATCGGCGTCGGGAATCGTCAGAAAGCGGCTGCCCGGGATGGTGGCCGCGAACGCACGCTGTCGGGCCGGCGAGGTCACCGTGTCGTGCTCGCCGCTGAAGACGAGGGTGGGGACGCCGGCCAGCCCGCCGGAGAAGTCAGGGCGGTCCAGGAGCCCGCGGTTCAGTGCTTCGACGGTGTGCCGCGAGTTCCGGGCCGCGTGCAGCATCGAGCGCCTGACGTAGCGGTACGCCAGCTCACGGTGGACGACGTGCCGCCGGGTGTCGAGACACATCAGCCCCTCGGCGACGAGGGTGGCGAAGGACTCGGTGTCGCCGTCCAAGAGGTGGTCGGAAGCCCGCCGCCACAGCTCCACCTGCGCCTCGCTGATGTGGGCCGGAACCCCGCCGAGGGCGAGGCGTGCGATCCGCCCGGGGAACCGCCGGGCGCACCCGTACGCCAGGCCCGCGCCGTAGGAGAAGCCGAAGAGATTGACCCGCGGAACGTCCAGGTCGTCGATGATCCGCTCGATCGCCGCGCACACGACATCGATGCTCGGCCCCGCCGGGAGCGGATCGGCGTTCCCCATGCCCGGCAGGTCGGCGGTCACCACATCCGCCACCGGCCCCACGTGATCTTCCATCTGCGCCCAGCCGAACATCCCCTGCAGCGCGCCGCCCAGTACCAGCACGGGCTCGGTGGTCCGCGCCGGCTGCCGCAGCCGTCGGTAGGAATAGGACAGCCCGCACACCGACAGGGTGCGGATCATTTCCTCGGACATGGCAGATTCCTTCTCGGGGACCGGCGGGAATGCGCGCCGATGGGCGGTCCAGGGCGGCTCGCTCGGGTCACCCCGGGGCCGTGGCCTGATCCGGGCGGATCCGAAAGACCGGCCCTAGCGGGTCAGTACCAGCGCGGCATTGTGGCCGCCGAAGCCGAGCGATGTCTTGACCGCACAGTCGAAGGCCGCCTGCCGGGCCTCCTTGCGCACGATGTCGATCGGGATCCGCGGATCCGGCACGTCGAGGTTGGCGGTCGGCGGCACCAGCTGCTGCTCCAGGGCGAGCACGGTGAGTGCGGTCTCGATGCCGCCGGCGGCGCCCAGGGCGTGCCCGGTCATCGCCTTCGTCGAGGTGACCAGGGGATGATCGCCGAGCACCCGGTGCAGCATGACGGCCTCGATGCGGTCATTGACCACCGTCGAGGTCCCGTGCGCGTTGACGTGCCCGACGTCGCCCGGCTGCACCCCGGCGTCCGCCAGCGCGGTACGCAGCGCCCGCTCGATGCCGTTGCCCTCGGGGTCCGGGGCCACCGCGGCGTAGGCGTCGCTGGACGCGCCGTATCCGCGGAGGTGTGCGCGGACGGGCGCCCGGCGTGCCCGGGCGTGCTCGGGGCGCTCCAGCACCAGGAGCCCGGCGCCCTCGCCGACCACGAAGCCGTCCCGGTGCGCGTCGAAGGGGCGGCAGGCCGCGGCCGGGTCGTCGCGGCGGGTGGAGACCGCCTTCATCTGGCAGGCGCTGGCGATCAGCAGCCGGGACAGCACCGACTCCGCCCCGCCGGCGATGGCGATGTCGCAGACCCCGGCGCGCAGCAGCTGGTGCGCGGTGCCCAGCGCGACGGTGCCGGAGGAGCAGGCCGTGGCCACGCCCAGGCTGGGGCCGTGGGCACCGAGATCCGTGCAGACACTGCTGGCGGCGCTGTTGACGACGGTGAGCGGGGCGAGCTTGGGCGAGACCCGCCGGGCGCCGCGCCCGGCCATCGCCACATGCTGCTGGTCGTAGAACGGCAGCCCGCCGTGCGCGGAGCCGATGACCACCGCGACGCGGCTGCTGTCCCAGGATTCCGTGTCGAGTCCGGCATCGGAGACGGCCTCCCGGGCGGCGATGACCGCCAGCTGCGAGAAACGGTCCATCAGCCGCTGGGTGGCCACGCCGAGCAGCCCGAGGGTGTCCAGATCCGGCACGGTGTACATGAAGTCGCAGGGCAGATCGGCGAGTTCCTCGTGGCGCGCCACTCCGGTGGGCGCCGTGTCCTGGGTGACGGAGTGCCACGTGGCCTTCGCGCCGACGCCCGCCGCGGTGACCAGTCCCAGTCCTGTGACGGCCGCGGAAAACGGCTCCTGGCGGCCCGTCATGCCGGAACTTTGCCGTCGACGGCCGCCACCAGCTGGCCCACGGTGTTCCTCGGGGTCAGCGACACCTCATCGAGGTCGATGTCCAGCCGCTCCTCGATGAGGACGCGGAGCTCTTCCAGTGCCAGGGAGTCCAGCCGCAGGCTGCGCAGCGGAGTCCCGTCGGTGATGTCGCCCGAGGAGACCCCGAACCGTTGGACCAGCATGGTGGTGACAACTTCTGCCGCATTCACCTGGCGCTCCTCCTTGTCGTAGGCGATGCTGCCAACCGCGTCGTGGGCGGGACTTCACCGGCGGCTCCGGCTGGTTTGACCACCCTTTATACGCCTTTGTCCTGATGACTCCCCAACCTTGGTAGCTCAATGGGGTGATGAGCGCACCAAGGTGGGCAAGGCGTCCGTCCCTCGCCTTGCGGATGCCGCGGAAAGCACCTACGTACGTAACGCCGCGGACCGTCGAGAGGTACGGGCCGGATGCCGGCGGACTCGGGGGAGCGGTGGGCTCAGGCCTCGTCGAGGGCGCTGGTCACCCGCGCCAACAGGCCCTGGAGCGTGCGCAGTTCCTCGATGGTGAGGCCGGTCGCGGCCAGCATTCTGCGCGGGACCGGCAGGGCCTGGGTGCGCAGCTCGTCGCCGGCGGGCGTGAGGTGGATGGTGACCGAGCGCTCGTCCTCGGTGCTCCGTTCGCGCCGTACCAGGCCGGCCGACTCCAGTCGCTTCAGCAGCGGGGAGAGGGTGCCGGAATCCAGCCGCAGCTGCTCGCCGATGGCCTTGACCGGCCGGGGGCCGTGTTCCCACAGGACCAGCATGACCAGGTACTGGGGGTAGGTCAGGCCCAGGTCCTTGAGGGCGTCCCGGTAGACGCCGCCGAAGGCGCGCGAGGCGGCGTGCAGCGAGAAGCAGACCTGGTGGTCGAGGCGAAGCAGTTCGGCGTCGGGCACCGGAGGCCTGGTCGTAGGGGTCATGGGACCAGGTTAGCTCGCCCCGGGTTATTTAATTGCGCACAACTTAGTTGCGCACAATTTAGATGTGTGCGACTGTAGTGCCCATCGGGCGGCCGGGAAACGGCCGCCGTGCCACGAAGGGAACCGTGATGGACGCGCTGTACACCGCTGTCGCCACCGCCAACGGCCGTGAGGGACGGGCCGTCAGCTCCGACGGCCGGATCGACCTCGACCTGGCCATGCCCCCCGAGCTCGGCGGCAACGGCGCGGGCACGAACCCGGAGCAGCTCTTCGCCGCCGGCTATGCGGCCTGCTTCGCCAGCGCGATGAGCAATGTCGGCCGCCAGATGAAGATCGACACCAAGGACGTCTCGGTCACCGCCGAGGTCTCGATCGGCAAGGACGGCACCGGCTTCGGCCTCGGCGTCGTCATGCGGGTGGAGCTGCCCGAGACCCTCGCGGGCGAGACCGGGCGGAAGCTGGTCGAGGCGACGCACGAGTTCTGCCCGTACTCCAAGGCCACCCGCGGCAACATCGACGTCGAGCTCGTCATCGAGTGAGCGGGTGAGCGGGTAGGGGCGCGGCGCACGCCGCGGGCCGGCCCCGGCGGGAGGGCGAGGTCGGTCCGCCGGGCATCCCGCAGGGGCACCGCGCACGGCCGGGGCGTGGGGCCCCGGCCGTGCCGTTTGCCTCAGGCGTCGTCGGCCGCGTACACCCGACGGCCCCCGACGAAGGTCTCCAGCACACGGGTCGCGGCGATCTCGTCCTCGGGGCCGTCGAACGGGTCGCGGTCGAGGACGGCCAGGTCGGCCAGCATGCCGGGCCGGATGGTGCCGGTGTCGTCGAGGTGGTTGGCGTAGGCGCTGCCGGCCGTGTACGCGGCGAGCGCCGCACCCAGGTCGATGCGCTGTTCGGGCAGGAAGGCCGGTGCCGAGTCCGGGGCGTCCGGGGTCCGGCGGTTGGCCGCGACATGCAGCGCGGCGATCGGGTCGGGGGAGCTGACCGGCCAGTCGCTGCCTGCCGCGAGGGTGGCGCCCGAGCGCAGCAGATCGCCGAACGGGTACTGCCAGGCGGCCCGTTGGGCGCCCAGGAAGGGGATCGTCAGCTCGTCCATCTGCGGTTCGTGGGCCGCCCAGAGCGCCTGGATGTTCGCGGTCGCGCCGAGCCGGCGGAAGCGCGGTACGTCCTCGGGGTGGACCACCTGGAGATGCGCGAGGTGCGGCCGGGTGTCGGTCCGGCCGTTCGTCCGCCGAGCCGCCTCCACCGCGTCCAGCGCCTCGCGTACCGCCCGGTCGCCCAGGGCGTGGAAGTGCACCTGGAAGCCTTCCGCGTCCAGGCGGGTGACGTAGGTGCGCAGCTCAGCGGGGTCGATGAAGGAGATGCCGCTGTTGCCGGAGGCGCAGCCGCAGGCGGTGAGGTAGGGGCTGAGCATGGCGGCCGTGTGGTTCTCGGCGATCCCGTCCTGCATGATCTTGACGCTGGTCGCCTGCAGCCGTCCGCCCGTCAACTCCGCCCGCCGGGCCAGCAGTTCGGGGATCTGCTCCACTCCGCGGTCCCGCTCCCACCACAGTGCCCCCCGCACCCGTGCGGTGAGCTTCCCCTCGCTGCGGGCGGCCACGTAGGCGGGAGTGACGTCGGACATCCCCGGAGCGTGGCCCAGCATCGCGTCCTGCCAGGCGGTCACCCCGTACCCGTGCAGCAGACGCTGCGCCCTGAGCAGGCCGGCGGTCCGCTCGGCGAGGGTGGGTTCCGGCACCAGGTCACCCACCAGCCCCATGGCCCCCTCCTGCAGCATGCCGGTCGGGCGGCCGTCGGCGTCCCGCTCGATGCGCCCGTCGGCCGGGTCCGGCGTACCGGCGGTGATCCCGGCCCGCTCCAGTGCGCAGCTGTTGGCCCAGGCGCCGTGGTGATCACGGTTGACGAGGAACACCGGGCGGTCGGGGACGAGCTCGTCCAGGAACTCCCGGGTCGGCATCCCGCCGGGGAACGCCTCCAGGGACCAGCCGCCGCCCGTCACCCACGGAGCCTGTGGATGCGCTGCCGCATACGCGCTGATCAGCTCGCGGTACGCCGCGGCGGTCTCCGCCGCGCTCAGATCGCACAGCGCCAACTCCAGCCCGCCGCCGACCGGATGGACATGGGCGTCCTGGAAGCCGGGGATCAGCAGCTTGCCGCCCAGATCGACGACCTCCGTACGGGGCCCGATCAGTTCGCGCACCGCCGTGTCGTGCCCGACGGCGATGATCCGGTCTCCGCGGACCGCCACCGCGCTCGCCCGGGTCCGCGCGGAGTCGACGGTGTGCACGGGGCCGGAGCGGAAGACGAGGTCGGCGCGGTGGTCACGGTGGGATCCGGTGGAGGCGGTGTCCGGCCCGGGTTCGGGGTGCACGGTGGTGCTGAGATCCATGAGGTTGCTGCTCCAGTGGTGTGGGGTGTGTGGTGCGGTCGTCGCAGGGGTGCGGGCGGGGGCCGTGCGGGCGGTGTGGTCTCCACGGGGCGCGGCGGTCAGCTCTCCACGGGGCGCGGCAGCGGGCCGCCGGCGTCCCCGTCCATCGGCAGGGTGAGCGCGTCGGCGTCCGTCCCCTGCCCGGTGCGGAAGTACGGGGCGCGGCGCACCCACTTGGCCCAGGCGGCGGTGGCCAGGCCCAGCAGGATGAACAGCGCGGGGAGCAGCAGCATGAACCAGCCGTTGTCCGGACTGGCCTCGAAGTGGTCGCTCATGGTCGCGTAGTCCCAGACGAGGTAACCACCGAGCCCGAAAAGGGTCAGCGCGCTCGCCGCCGGGACGACCACGTCCCGTAGCGCGCGCACCACCCCGTCACGCAGGCTGCTGCGGAAGCGCACCGCGCAGGCGAGCGCGGTCAGCCCGTAGTAGAGGGCCACTGTCAGGCCGATGGAGTTGACCGCGGTGAGGATCATGTCGTTGAGCTTGGGGATACCGACCGCAAGCACGGCCAGCAGCGCCGCGAGCGCCATGATCACGAGGGTGCCGACGGCGGGCGAGCCGTAGCGCGGATGCACGCGCTGCCACACCGGGCCCAGCGTCCGGTCGCGGGCCATCGCCAACGCGCCCCGGGCCGTGGGGATCACGCTCGACTGGAGCGAGGCGAAGGCGGAGCACATCAGGGCCGCCAGGGGCAGTGAGGCCCAGGGTTCCGGTGCCAGGGAGCTGCCGAGGAAGGTCAGTGCCTGCGGACCGTTGTGCATGAGTTCGCCGGTGCTCATCACCCGCTGGAACGCGAGCGCACCGATCAGGAACAGCCCCAGCATCACCACCAGCGCGATCAGACCGCCGCGGGCCGCGTCGGAGGCGTTGCGGGTCTCCTCGTTGACGCTGAACGCGGCATCCCAGCCCCAGTAGATGAAGACCGCGATCACCATCCCCTGGGCCAGCGCCTGCGGTGAGCCGATGTCGAAGGGGTTGAGCCAGGACAGCGAGAACGGCTGGTCGCCGATGTAGAGGGCGTAGCCGCAGAAGACCACCAGCACCGCGTACTCGAAGACCAGCAGCCACATCTGCAGCCGTGTCGCGGCCTGCACGCCGGTGATGGCGGTGACCGTGACGACGACCAGCGCGACCAGGCCGACGGCGGTGCTGATGCCGGTCGAGGACGGATCCAGCCGGAGCCCCCACAGACTGTGCAGGCCGAGCTTGTTGAGGAACTGGAGCACGACGGAGCCGGTCACCGCCCCCGTGTACGCCATGAAGATCACGTTACCGATCAGCACCACCCACCCGGTCAGAAAGCCGGGCCAGGGGCCGATGGACCGGCCCACCCAGGTGTAGCCGCTGCCGCAGTTCGGCTCGGTGCGATTGAGTCGCGCGTACGACAGGGCGATACCGAGGATGGGGAGGAAGGCGAGCAGCAACAGGGCGGGCGTCTGGCGCCCGGCGTACGCGGCCAGCGAGCCCATCCCGATGCCGATGCTGGTGGTGGCGGCGGTGCTCGACGCGGCGATGGCCACGCCGTCCTTCACCCCCAGCGAGCGGCGCATTCTCGGCTGGCCGGGGTCCTGCTGCACGGGGGAAGGCATGGCACTCACTCCTTGGACGGGCTGCCCGGACCGGACGTGGTGCCGGGCCAGGGGGGAGGTGCGGGCGTGGCGGGGCAGGGCGGCACGGGCCGGGCCCGGGATCAGGGCCTGGCCGCGTCGTGGAAAGAGAGGTGCGGTGCGGGGTACGGCACCGCGGCGATCCGTGTATGTCCGCCGATGAAACCGTCCGTTCATCCTTGTGTCAACGGTGTTGACATAACCTGGTGATTTACTGGCCCGCACGGGGCCCGGGGGCGGGCGACGGAGCACTGTGGAGGACCTGCGTGACGGAGAGCGAGCGCGTACCGGCCGAGCGCAAGCGGCGCCGGCCGACCAGTTCGGGAGTGGTCCTGTCCGCCGATCTCATCGTCGACGCCGCCTGTGAACTGATCGACGCCCAGGGCGCGCAGGCCTTCACCGTGCGCAAGCTCGGCGCAGCCCTCGGCGCCGATCCCTCCGCCGTCTACCGCTACTTCCGCAACACCGAGGACCTGCTGCTGGCGCTGGCCGACCGGCTCATCGGCGAGTCCATGGCCGGCTTCGGACCCAGCGGAGACTGGGCCGCCGACCTGCGCGAGCTGGGCCTGCGCGCCTACCGTTCCGCGCTGCGCCATCCGCAGATCGCCGTGTTCAGCACGGTGCGGGTCACGGGCCGGCCCCATGAGCAGCGCGCGGTCGACACGGGCGTGGGCCTGCTGCTCCAGGCGGGCTTCGACGAGGCCACCGCCGTCCGCCACTACCACGCGCTCGTGGACACCGCCCTCGGCCATGCGGCCCTGGACGCCGGTGTGTTGCGGCTGGCACCCGCCCAGCGCGCGGCGGACGAGCAGGCCTGGCAGGCGCAGTACGGCAGCCTGCCCGCTGACGAGTACCCGAGCCTGCACCGCGTACGGGAGCATCTCCCCCTCATGGCGGGCTCGGCCGTCGAGCGCGCGCTCGATCTGCTCGTCGCGGCGATGCGGCGGGAGGCGGCGGAGCAGGGGGAGGCTTCGGAGCGCGGGGAGTAGAGGGGGCTGCGGAGCGAGCCTGTCGGGCGTGGCTGTCGGGGGCGGCCTGAGGACGGCGGGGTGAGGAAGCGGGGCGACGGGTTGGCCGGGGGAGGAGAGTGAAAGGGAGGGGCGAAGGGCCGCCACAGGAGGCGGCACCCCGATGGGGCGATCCGGGCATTCAGCCCTCCCGGGTGCAAGCATGAGGCATGCCCTTCCAACGGCTGCCGCAGCTACAGGGACGACGGGAGCTCAGCCACGTCCTGGTGCTGATCCCGATCGGGCTCATCGTGGCGGTCTGCACGATCGATGTCCTCTCGCCGCCCCAGATCCATCTGGGGCCGCTGCTGGTCGCGGCGCCCACGCTCACCGCGGCCTTCGCCGGGCCCGGGCTGACGGCGGCGATCGGTGCCCTGGCGGTGGCCGGCCAGGTGTTCATCGGTATTGCGCGCCATGTGCTGTTCACCGAGAATCTCGAAACCCAGATCGCCGCGCTGATCGTCGTCTCCGCACTGGTCGTGGTCTTCACCGTCGCGCGCGACCGTGGCGAGCGGCGTCTCACGCAGAGCCGCTCGGTGGCCGCCGTCGCCCAGCAGGTTCTGCTCAGACCGCTGCCCGCGCGCAGCGGCCCCTTGGAGATCGCCTCCTTCTACCTGGCCGCCGAGGAGGAGGCGGAGATGGGCGGCGATCTGTTCGCGGCGGCGCGCACCACCACCAGTACCCGGCTGATCATCGGGGACGTCCGGGGCAAGGGAGCCCCCGCCTACAGCCACGCGGCCCTTCTCCTCGGCGCCTTCCGGGCCGCCGCCCACCGTCAGGCCACCCTGCCCAAGCTGGCCATTCACCTCGACGGCGCCGTGCGCTGGGACAGCAGCCAGTGGGACCACGCGCCGGACGCCGCGCCGGCGCCCGGTGCCGCTCCCGACCCGCAGGACCGCCCCGTCCCCGGAGCCGCGGATCCCCTTCCCGAGCCCGCCGGCGGCTCGGGCCTCGACACCGACGAGACCTTCGCGACCGTTCTGCTGCTGGATGCCCCCGACCACTGGCCCGTGCTGCGCACCATCAATTGCGGCCACCCGCCCGCGCTGCTGCTGCGCGACGGACGGGCCCTCACCCTGCACTCGGAGCGGACCGCCCTGCCGATCGGGCTCGGCGGCCTGACCGGCGCCCCCGGCTACGAAGTCGAGACGTTCCCCTTCGAGGCCGGGGATCTGCTGCTGCTCTACACGGACGGCGTGACCGAGGCCCGCGACGGCACGGGGGAGTTCTACCCACTGGCCGAGCGCGCGGGTGCCTGGAGCGGCTGCAGCCCACGGCAAGCGCTGCGGCTGCTGCGCGCGGATCTGCTGGCGCACACCCACGGCCGGCTGGGCGACGACGCCGCAGCGGTCGCGGTCCGACGCCTCCCGACCGGGTCGCCGCCCGCCGGGTTGCCGCCCACAGGGCGGCCGGACGGGCCCTGAGGCCACGCCGCGGTGGCCCGGCCGATACGGCGACCGCCACGGCCGCGATGAATTCGCGCAAGCCTCGCATTACCGAACATCTCCGGCATGACGCAGCCGCCATCTCGCGCGGGAATTCTGCCGCGCCCTTCCTCTCCGCTTCCCCTCCCTTTCCTCCGCCGCGCTTTCCCTGCCGCCACACTTCTCCCTTCCCTCTGTGTATTCAATTCCTCGCGCTGAGCCACCAACCATTCCGCATTCCGGACGTTTTCCGGGTGCCTCCAGGCTGACGCTTCCTCAGTGCCGCCTCGCTTGATAAACACGTCCGAATCATCCGCAAGTGGCATGGGACGCGCACCATGATCGACCGCAACACCCCGGACCAGCACATAGTCGAGTTCGACCTCACCGCACACGAGGCCCGGCGGCGCACCGAAGTCGTCGCGGCGCTGGGTGACGGCTGGGACCCCCTCGCGGTGATGGAGGGCGAGGCCGACGCCTACCGGCTCCTCTACTCGGACCTGGACGCGGAGCAGCAGGCCACCTACGACATGCTGGTCTCCGCCGGAGTGCTGCCGGGCCCCGGACGGGCCTGAGCATGCTGCCGCTCGATCCCACCGCCGACATCGGCCGCCGGGCCTGGGTGCCGTGCCCCGGCTGCCAGGACCACCAGGACTGCGGCACCTGCCTCGACGGCCGCACCTGTGAGGACCACTGGCGCTACCTCCTGTCGAACAAGGGCAGTGTGCTGCATCTGCAGTGCCCCAACTGCACCCATCTGTGGGCCTGGCAGTCCGGATTCGGAGCAGGCGGCCGCACCGACGGCTGACGACAGAACGCCACCGGTCGCCCCCGCATCGCCCCCCACCGGCCGCTACGCCTGCCGTTCCAGTGCCTCCTTGTACGCCACCTCGAATGCCGTGTCGGCCGGTACGTCGCGATCCGGCCGCACGCCGACGCCCTCCCAGTTGGTGCCCGTGACGGCATTGGTGGTCCGGGCCGTGGGCACGGTGACCGTGATGTGCTCCGTCACCGGATACCGGTCGGTGGGGTGCGCCCCGCCGCGGGTCGTCTCCCCGATCACCTCCGCGCGCTCGTACGCCTGCAGGGTGTACGCCACGTCCTCCCCGCCCGAGAAGGTGGTCGCGCTGGTGAGGACGTACACCGGACGGTAGAGATAACGCGGCGCGGGCAGGTGCGAGAGGGTCCAGTACTGCCGGGTGGAGTCGGTGGAGCGCTCGTAGAAGTCATTGAGGTGCACCTGATCGTCGGGGAAGAAATAGCTGCACCACATCGCGGCTCCCGCGGGCGAGCCGCCCCGGCACTCCCGCAGATCGAGAAGGAGAGCCCGGCTGTGCGCGACCAGCTCCATGGCCGCACCGATCGCGCGGGCACCTTCCCCGGCGTCGGCCATCCACCGGACGTCCAGATAGCCGATATTGCCGTCGAGCTGCTCGCAGCGGCGGATGCCCTGGTTCTCGGCCCGCATCAGTGCGAGGAAGGCCGCCCGGCCCGCGTCCTCCTCCGAGGACCCGGTGGCCCGGGGCTCGTCCTGCCACAGCAGTCTGAGGTGCTTGTCCGGGCAGACCTCCTGCAGATGCGCGGTCACCGCCGCGCAGAACGCGGCACCGCTCAGCGCGTCATACGCACCGGACGCCAGCCGGGCGCGGATCGCCTGATCGACCTCCACGGCGCGCTGGGGGAAGACATAGCCCGTCACTATCCGGTCCAGGGCGAGGTCGATGATCTGTGCGTGGGTGGTCATGGCTGCTGATCCTCTCTACGGGGCGGGTGCGTCATCCCGCCCGGCCGCCACTCCCGGGCCGGGCTCGTCCGACGGGGGTGGCAACGGCGGTGCATGCGGTGCGCCGGGCCTCCGGCAGCGGTAGCGTGCCGGGCATGGAGCTGCACGCACGATCGCTTTGGCTGCTGACCGAGCCGCTGCATGCGGTCTGCTACTTCGACGACCACTGCCGCGGTATGGGCAAGGACCTGGGCCTCAAGGGCTTCTGGATGGGGTATTTCGCGGCCCGCACGGCTCCCATGGGAGCCCTGGAACCCGCCGCGGCCACTGCCGTCCTCGGGGTCTTCGCACCGGGGATGGTCGCCCGGGCGCTGCCCGCGGCCTGGAGCATCGTCAGCCCGGCTCACGTCCTCGACGAGCGGGGCAGCCGTGCGGCCCGGGCACTGCGCGGGATCGACCCCGAACTGGAGGGCCGCGCCGCCGAGCTGCTGCCCCCGCTCCAGGCGATCGTCGACGACGCACCGGGCACCGCACGTCCGCTGTTCGCCGCCAACCGCGCGCTGTGCGACCACGCCGATCCCGTCGAGCGCCTGTGGCAACTGGTCACCGCCGTAAGAGAGTTCCGAGGCGATGCGCACCTCGCCGTACTCGCCGATGAGGGGCTCGACGGATGCGAGGCGCTCGTCCTGGCCGCCGCGTCCGGCCGCGTCCCCGGGGACACCATGCGGCAGGACCGCGGCTGGAGCGAGGAGGAGTGGGCCGCCGCGGCGGACCGGCTGCGTGCCCGTGACCTCGTGGACGCACGCGGCGACGCGACCGAACACGGCAGGAGGGAACGGGAACGCATCGAGGCAGCCACCGACCGGCTGGCCGGCCGGCTGCTGCGCTCGCTGCCCGAGGCGCAGACCGCGGCGATGCTGCACTCGCTGGAACCCGTGGTCCGCCGCATCCTGGCCGCGGAGGTGCTCCCCTTCCCCAACCCGATCGGCCTGCCACACCTCGATGAGCCCGTGCCGCACTGAGGTGTCCGTCAGGAGGAGT
Organism: Streptomyces sp. TM32; assembly: GCF_004122755.1. NCBI lineage: Bacteria > Bacillati > Actinomycetota > Actinomycetes > Kitasatosporales > Streptomycetaceae > Streptomyces > Streptomyces sp. TM32. The sequence goes on along the minus strand of NZ_SDIG01000003.1, from coordinate 55,158 downwards.
GCGGCAGTATGCCGCCCTCCTTCAGCTTTCGCTCCAGGTCCACCGTGTCCGAAGCCGGCGGCGCCTGGACCGTGACCGGCTTGTTGACGTCGGAGAACCGGATGGTCAGGTCCAGCGGCCCCTGGGCCGTCTGCGCACGCTCCCGGAACTTCACGGTCCGGTCATCGGGACCGATCCACATGTCGAGTTGCAGCTTCCGCACCCCGAGCTGCCGGTACTGCTCCACCACCTTCTTGCGGCGCGTGGCGTCCAGGGCGCTCTTGGGCGCCCGCTTCGTGAGCAGATCCGCCACCTCCACCGCGCCCGCGTAGTGCGTCGTCCGCACGCCGTCGACGGTCTCCTCGCCGACCTTCGTGACGTCACCGGACTGCGGAAGCAACGACGCCTGCGCCGCCGGGTCCTGGTCGGCCTGCCGCTGCATCCCCCCGAATCCACCGGCCCCCTTGCCCTTCATGGCGAACCTGATCCAGTGCTTGCCGTCCATCTCGGCGGCCGCGGCCGAGCCCCCGCCGAGATAGACCGAGTCCCCGACGAGCCGCACCGAGAACTCGTGCCTCTGCTCGCCCTTGGCGGCCTGCATCCGCATATCGACGGCCCGCGGGCGGAGGCTGAACGACACCTTGCCCTCGACGGTTCCCTGGCCCGGGAGGCTGCCGGAGAGGCGATACGACGCGGAGTTGAGCCGGGCGCCCTTGTTGACGGCCTTCTGCACGGCGGCGACCGGTGCGGCGCGGAAGCCCTCCGGCGCGGAGCGGTGCGCGGACGGGCCCGGGGACGCCGTGCATGCCGCCGTGCCACACAACACGGCGCCGGTCAGCAACGTCCCCACGACGCGGAACGAAGTACGGGAAATACGAGTCATGGCCCCCCCATGAACACACGGACATATGGAAATGCGACTGATCGAGACAGTAGCGCACGGCACCGACAATCCACTTGGTGTCTCAGCGCAGCCGTGTGGCCAGGGCATATGAGATCAAGAGAGGCGGGGAGCGGCCCGGAGCCGCGCGCCCGGGGTGATTTTCATCTGGTGGTTCGATGGGTGCTTTGGGGTGTTTTATTTAGTCAGATCGGGACACCAGCGCGGGCGAGGCGTTGAATAAGTATGGATCCTAGAGAGTTGTGGGACCGCAACGCCGTGCTGGCTGAAGCGTTTTGTCTTGGCGACGAGCGTGTGCGTGAGGCGCAGGCCAGACTTGACGAGGCGCAGGCCGACCGGTCACGGGTGCTGGCGGCGTTTGCCGTGACGGTGGGCAGTACCGGCGCGGTGGCCGGCCTGTTCGGTTTGAACGAGCGGGAAGTGCGCATCGCCCGGCGCACGGTGGGCAAGGACGACGCCCGCGCCGTCGCCGAAGAACTGCTGGCGGCCTCGACCCCTGCCGCGGTACCGCGGGAGTCCGAGGAGACGCCGCCGGCGCCCGAGGCAGCTGCGGAATATCCCCACCAGAACTCCTCTGCCGGAACGCGTCCCACCGGTCCGGCCCGCGAGAGTGGCGGCCCGGGCGCAGCGGAACAGAGCTGGTCGCCGGCGATGGACGCGGTGCTCATCGGGAGTTGGCAGACCGGGGTGGATTTGCGCGAACTCGCCACCGAATTCGGGCTCGATCTCACCCGCCTGGTGACCCGGGCCCAACAGCTCTCCGCCCAGGGGCGGTTTTATCCGGGGCCGGTCGAGACCCATGCGGGACGCCATCGGCGCGGCCCCGGCGATGTCCATGAAGCCGAATACACCATTCCCGCACAGCAGACGGCCGCCTCCTGGAATTCCGCGCCCTCGGCGCACCCGATGGCATCCGCCTGGCACACGGGCGCGATGCCGACCGGGGAGTCCGTCCCGGACAACATGGCCGCCCTCGCCTCCGAATGGGACAACACCCTCGCCCCGTGGGGAACCCTCGCGCCCTCGCACGAGGACTCCGTGGCGTCCCATCAGCCCTGGGCCCAATACCACCTCAGTTCCTGACCGTCCGATGAGTTTGCGACGCGTACGTACGCCGCCTCGAAGGCCGTGACCGGCCGTGCCAGGGGCGGCGGGTCCCCGCCCGGCCACCCCGGGCGGGGACGACGCCCGTGTCCGGGGGATCAGCTAGTCGCCCGATAGGCGCCACGCGGCTCGGGTTCGCCGTGGGGGCGCACACCCTGTCCGGCTCCGGAACCCGATGGCCTCACCCCGCCGTCTCCCCCGCATGCGGCGTCAGCACCCCGGCCGCTACCAGGGCGAACAGGGCTATGCCCAGCAGGATGCGGTAGATCACGAACGGCATGAAGCTCTTGTGGGAGATGAACTTCATGAACCACGCGATCACGGCGTAGCCGACGACGAAGGCGATGACCGTGGCGAAGACGGTGGGGCCCCAGGCGACATGTCCCTCTCCGGCGTCCTTGAGCTCGAAGACGCCGGAGGCCAGTACGGCCGGAATGGCGAGCAGGAAGGAATAACGGGCCGCGGATTCGCGGGTGTAGCCCATCAGCAGGCCGCCGCTGATCGTCGCGCCGGAGCGGGAGACGCCGGGGACGAGGGCCATGGCCTGGCAGGCGCCGTACAGCAGGCCGTCCTTGACGCTGAGGTCGGTGAGGGTCTTGCGCTGCTTGGCGGCGCGGTGCCGGCCGCCGGTCTCGTCGCGGGCGGCCAGCCGGTCGGCGATGCCCAGGACCACACCCATCACGATGAGGGTGGTGGCGATCAGCCGCAGATCGCGGAACGGGCCCTCGACGGCGTCCTTGAGGGTGATGCCCAGGACGCCGATCGGTATGGAGCCGACGATGACCAGCCAGCCCATCTGGGCGTCGTGCTCGTGCCGCAGCTCGCGCTGGAACAGGGACCGGGCCCAGGTCGAGATGATCCGCCCGATGTCCTTGCGGAAGTAGATGATGACGGCCGCTTCGGTGCCGATCTGGGTGATGGCGGTGAACGCGGCGCCGGGGTCGTGCCAGCCGGCGAACGCCGCGGTCAGCCGGAGATGGGCACTGGACGAGATGGGAAGAAACTCGGTCAACCCTTGGACGAGTCCGAGCACGAATGATTCAAACCAAGTCATGGAAAATACGCTATCCAAGGGTGATCAGGCGCTGACCTGCGCGAGATGTGAAAAAGCGGACAGTGGCGGCGGATGTGGATCATCGCCGATCGGGGGCAGCGTAACGTCCGAAGATGTCCGGATGGCCAAAGGGTGCTGGCCCCGGCACGCCTGCCGGATGGCGGCTCCCGCGCCGTGCGCCCTCGGCCGGTTCCGCGGTCAGCTGCGGCGCAGCGCCTTGCGCTTGCACCACGCCACCGCCGGCGCCCCCGACTCGGGGCGTTGAGCAATGCCCGGGCCCGGCCGTGGCTTTGCCGGTTAAATCGTTCGACGCCGGTGCGGGCGCCCGGCACGATAGGGCGCATGATCCGGCACGCCTTCCTCGCGCTCCCGTCCGCAGTCGCGGACGAGCAGAAGGCTGCCGTCGCACTCCTCGCGGCCGTCGCCGCAGCGGATGATGCCACCGCCACCGCCGCCGTCGCAGCGGCCGTGCCGGCCGACGGCGCACGAAGCTGACCCTCTCCGGATCGTCCGGCGGACCCCGCAGGGGGAGGGTCGGCCGGTCTCCGGGGTCCCCACGGCGCCAAGTCGCCGTCCTCACCGCATTGTTGCGAGGAAGAACACCATGCCCAAGACGGCATACGTGCGCACCAAGCCGCACCTGAACATCGGCACCATGGGCCATGTCGACCACGGCAAGACCACGCTGACCGCGGCCATCACCAAGGTCCTCAGCGACCGGGGGAGCGGCACGTTCGTACCGTTCGACCGCATCGACCGGGCCCCGGAGGAGGCCGCCCGCGGGATCACCATCAACATCTCGCACGTCGAGTACGAGACCGGCACCCGGCACTACGCCCACGTCGACATGCCCGGTCACGCCGACTTCATCAAGAACATGGTGACCGGCGCGGCGCAGCTCGACGGGGCGATCCTCGTCGTCTCCGCGCTCGACGGGATCATGCCGCAGACCGCCGAACATGTGCTGCTCGCCAAGCAAGTGGGCGTCCGGCACCTCGTCGTGGCCCTCAACAAGGCCGACGCCGGCGACCCGGAGCTCACCGACCTGGTGGAGCTGGAGGTGCGCGAACTGCTGAGCGCGCACGGTTACGACGGGGAGCACGTACCCGTCGTACGGGTCTCGGGGCTGCGTGCCCTGGAGGGCGACCCGCGCTGGACGGCGGCGATCGACGCGCTGCTGGACGCCGTGGACGCCTGTGTTCCGATGCCCGAGCGGTATGTGGACGCGCCCTTCCTGCTGCCGGTGGAGAACGTCCTGTCCATCACCGGGCGCGGCACGGTCGTCACCGGAGCCGTGGAGCGCGGCAGGGTGCAGGTCGGCGACCGGGTGGCGGTGCTGGGCGCGGGGACCGAGACGACCGTCACCGGGCTGGAGACGTTCGGCAAGCCCATGGCCTCCGCCGAGGCCGGGGACAACGTCGCCCTGCTGCTGCGCGGACTCCACCGCGACCAGGTGCGCCGCGGGCACGTGGTCGCCGCGCCCGGCAGCGTCACCCCGCGGCGCCGTTTCACCGCCGACCTCTATGTGCTCTCCACCGAGGAGGGCGGCCGCCGTACGCCGCTGTCCACCGGCTACCGGCCGCAGTTCTACCTCCGCACCGCGGACGTGGTCGGCGACCTCGACCTCGGCGAGCGGGGCATCGCCCGCCCCGGCGAGACGGTGACGGTCTCGGTCGAGCTGGGCCGTGAGGTGCCGCTGGAGACGGGCCTGGGCTTCGCCGTCCGGGAGGGCGGCCGGACCATCGGCGCGGGGACGGTGCGCACCGTCGAGGAGTGAAGAAGCGCAGGTCAGCGACTGTGTCCGGCACCGTCACGGGTGCCGGGCACAGCCGCCCCTGTCCCGGGGGCACGGGGAGTGCGACACTGCACGCCCGGAGGAACGGCTGCGCACACACGGATGACGAGGGTGACCTGATGGCGGGAACGGCACTGGTCCTGGGCGGTGGAGGGCTCACCGGCATCGGCTGGGAGATCGGTGTACTGGCCGGTCTCGCCGAGGCGGGCATCGGTCTCGCCGACGCCGACGTCGTCATCGGCACCTCCGCCGGATCGATCGTCGGTGCCCACCTCACCTCCCGGCAGCTGCCCATGGAGGAGATGTACGAGCGCCAGCTCGCCGTGCCCGCGTCCCGCTCGGCGGAGCGGATGGGCCCGGCCGCCCTGGCCCGGTTCGCGACCATCGCGCTGCGCTCCCGGGACGTCGAGTCCTTCGGCGTACGGATGGGGAAGCTGGCCCTCGCGGCCCGTACCGTCCCGGAGGAGGCCCAGCGGACGGTGATCGCCCGGACCCTGGACGTGGCCGACTGGCCGGCCCGCCGGCTGGTGATCACGGCGGTGAACGCGGCCACGGGGGAGCGGACCGCCTTCGACCACACCAGCGGTGTGCGGCTGCTCGACGCCGTGGGCGCGAGCTGCGCGGTCCCCGGTGTCTATCCGCCGGTCACCATCGACGGCACGCGCTGGATCGACGGCGGGGTGCACTCCAGCGCCAACGCGGATCTGGCCGCCGGCTGCGACCGGGTGGTCGTCGTCGCGCCGATGGCGGCCTCCGGCGGGCCGATCGCCGGACCGCGGGCCCAGGGCGCACAACTGGCGCGCCAGGGGGCCCGGGTGTGCGTGATCACTCCTGACCGCGCGGCCAGGTCGGCGTTCGGCCGCAATGTCCTGGACCCCACCAGGCGCGCGGACGCGGCCCGCGCCGGGCGCCGACAGGCCGTCTCTCATGTGGCGGAGATCCGGCAGGTCTGGCCGGACTGACCGCCCCGCCCGCACCGGCACAATGGGACGGTGGACGAAGCACCCGAGCCGATACCCGTCACCCGGACCGTGGACTGCGGCACCGCCAAGCTGCTGCCGGACGTCGACCGTCCCCGGGCCTGGCTGCTCACGGTGGACGGCGCACCGCAGTCGTACGTGGACCTCGATACCCCGCTGCACCTGGAATTCGAGTACGTGCGCCGGGTGGCCTTCGTCCTGGACGAGGCGGCCGCCCCGGGGCAGCCGCTGGATGTGCTGCACCTGGGGGGCGGGGCGCTGACCCTGCCCCGCTATCTCGCCGCCACCCGGCCGCACTCCCGGCAGGACGTCGTCGAGGCCGACCGCGCACTGCTCGCCCTGGTGGACGAGCATCTGCCGCTGCCCGACAACTGCGGCATCACGCTGCATGCCGACGATGCCCGTACGGCGCTGGAAGCGGCACCGGAGAGCAGCGCCGATGTGATCGTGGCGGACGTCTTCGGCGGCTCGCGGGTGCCGGCCCAGCTCACCTCGGTCGACTACGCGCGGGCCGCCGCCCGGGTGCTGCGCGAGGACGGCTGCTACGCCGCGAACCTCGCGGACAGCGCGCCGTTCGGCTTTCTCCGTGGCCAACTCGCCAATTTCGCCACGGTCTTCGAGCATCTGGCGCTGATCGCGGAGCCCTCGGTGCTGCGCGGCCGCCGCTTCGGGAACGCCGTGCTGCTCGCCTCGCGCAGGCCGCTCCCCGTCGCCGCGCTGGCTCGGCGGGCGGCCGGTGATGCCTTCCCGGCCCGGGTCGAGCACGGCGCGGCGGTGCGGCGGTTGATCGCGGACGCGGTACCCGTACGCGATGCCGAGGCGGTGGCGTCCCCGGTGCCGCCGGGCGGCGCGTTCAGTGTCGGCTGAGCGCCCGGCCGGAGACGGGACTCACGGCGTCCCCGACGTCTGCGGGTCCGCCGCACCGGCCGCACGGGAGTCCGTCCCCCCGGCCACGGGCTCCGGTTTCGGGCGCCGGGTCAGCTGCCGCACGCCGGGAACGCACAGCACCGCCGCCGTCAGCAGCACGATCAGCCCCGAAGCGCCCCACAGCGCCGCCCGCCTGCCGATGAGGTCCTGGACGGGGCCGGCCAGCGCGGTGGCCACCGGGACCAGGGCCACGGACCCCAGCCAGTCGTAGGACGAGACCCGGGAGAACTTGTCCTCGGGAATCTCCTGGTGCAGCGCCATCATCCAGGTCACCGAGAAGACCTCGATCGCGACCCCGGTACCGAACATGACCACGGTGAGCCCGGCCGTGGGGAGCGGTACGGCGAGCGCGGCGGACGGGAGGGCGAGGGGGAAGACACACAGCGCACCGGTCAGCAGGAGGCGGTGCGGTCGGAGCCGGGTCATCATCAGCGCGCCGCCCGCCGTCCCCACACCGAAGGCGGCCAATGCCAGTCCCCATGGGCCGGGGCCGCCCAGGTGCTCTGCGGCGACCAGCGGCCCGTAGACCGCCTCGGCGGCCGCGACCACCGCGTTGACGAGGGAGAACTGCAGGACCACGGCCCACAGCCAGGGCCGGGAGACGACCTCCTGCCAGCCCTCCCGCAGGTCGTGCAGCATGCCGCCGCCGGCCGCCCGCCGGGGAACTCCGCTGACGTCGAGGAAGGCCCGCAGCGCCGCCGCGAGCGCGAACGAGGCGGAGTCGACGGCCAGCACCCAGCCGGGGCCGACCGCGGCGACCAGGGCGCCGCCGAGCGCCGCGCCACCGATGTTCGCGCCGTTCACGCCCATCCGGAACACCGCGAAGGCGCGCCCGGCCTGTTCGCCGGAGACGCTGGCGAGCACCATGCCCTCGGAGGCCGGCGCGAAGAACGCCTGCCCGGTGCCGCCGAGGGCGGCCAGCAGCGCCATCTGCCACAGCCGCGGCTCCCCGGTCAGGACGAGCAGCGCGAACAGGCCCTGGGAGACACAGTTGAGGGCGTTCGCGGCGACCATCACACGATGCCGCGGGAGTCGGTCGGCGACCGCGCCGCCGACCAGCAGGAAGACGACCAGCGGGACCGTACGGGCGGCCGCGACCAGGCCGACATCGGTGGCGCTGCCGCCGGCGGCGAGTACCGCGAAGGCGGTCGCGATCAGTGCGCCGGAGCTGCCGAGGTTCGCGATCACCGTGGCGCCGGTGAGCAGCAGATAGTTGCGTCCCGCCCACGCGGGACGGGCTCTCACCAAGGCCGGATGTCCGGAGTGGATGCGGCGGTGGACGGCATGCGGCGCGGGAAGGCGGGCGTTCGGTGCCCGCGGAGTGCCGGATACCTCACCGTCGTGCGTCCGCGCGGTTGTTGTCCTGTCCCCATGGGCGCTCACGATAGGCCGGGCGGGGAGCCGGCCGCACCAGGATTGTCGCCGGGCGGGACGCCGGGTCGCGCCGGCCCTTCACACCTAAGCTACTGCTAGGTAACATGTCGCCCATGTCCTCCGAGCCCCTGCCGTCGATCGGCGAAATGATGGCGGCATCCGTGCCGATGGTCCGCACGCTGAACCTCGAGTTCACCGAGACCACCGCCGAGCGTGCCGTGGTCCGCATGCCCGACCAGTCCGACTTCCACAACCACGTCGGCGGCCCGCACGCCGGCGCGATGTTCACCCTCGCCGAGTCCGCGAGCGGTGCCATCGTGATGACCGCCTTCGGTGACCAGCTCGGCCGCGCGGTGCCGCTGGCGGTGCGCGCCGAGATCGGCTACAAGAAGCTCGCCATGGGACCGGTCACCGCCACCGCGGAGCTGGGCCGGCCGGTCGCCGAAGTGGTCGCCGAGCTCGACGCCGGCGGCCGCCCGGAATTCCCGGTGAACATCGCCATTACCCGCGAGGACGGCGCCGTGACCGGTGAGATGAGCATCGTCTGGACCCTGCGCCCCAACAAGTGAGCCGCTTCACCGGGTGAATCGCTGCACAGCCGAGTTCTCCCCCGGCCCGCCGTGTCACCGCCCGGCGGGCCGTCGTCGTACCGGGGCGGGCATCTCGCCCGGATCGGGCCGGGCGGAGGATGCCGCCCACCGCAGGAGGTATCGGCCCCAGGGTGGCTCGATCGAGTACGCTTCCCGGGGCGCGCCCAGGCGTGTCAGGGGATCGAGCGGTCACGGTGTCAGGGCATCGGGCCACGGCCCACGGGGGCCCTACACCAGCGGAGGAACCGGTTTTGCACATCCAGGAGTGGCTCGAGACCGTACCGGCCGTGAGCGTCTACCTCCTGGTGGGGGTGGTCATCGGACTGGAGAGCCTCGGCATTCCGCTGCCCGGTGAGATCGTCCTCGTCAGCGCCTCGATCCTCGCGGCGACCCAGGATCACATCAACCCGTTCGTGCTGGGCGCCTGCGCGTCCATCGGCGCGATCCTCGGTGACTCCGCCGGCTATCTGATCGGACGCAAGGGCGGCCAGCCGCTGTTGCATTGGGCCGGCCGGAAGTTCCCCAAGCACTTCGGTCCCGACCATGTCGCCATGGCCGAGGAGAAGTTCGACAAGTGGGGGATGTGGGCGGTCTTCTTCGGCCGCTTCATCGCGCTGCTGCGCATCTTCGCCGGCCCGCTCGCCGGCGTCCTGCGGATGCCGTACTGGAAGTTCCTGATCGCGAACGTCCTCGGCGGCATCGTCTGGGCCGGCGGTACGACCGCGCTGATCTACAGCGTGGGAATCGTCGCCGAGCCGTGGCTCAAGCGGTTCTCGTTCTGGGGCCTGGGTGCCGCGGTGCTGTTCGGCATCGGCTCGTTCTACGTCATGAAGCGCCGGGCGAAGAAGGCGGCCGCCGCCCGCGAGGCGAAGGAGACCGCGGTCGCCGCACCGGTCGACTGACCGCCGCACCGGTCGGTGTGGCTCTCCTGCCCGGCGGCGCGGCCGGACGCTGCGGTGGCCCAACTCGATTGATCCGTCGGGCCGGTGCCGCAACGGTGGCGGGTCAGGGCATCAGCCAGACGTCCGGTCCGCCGTCGCGCCATTCGAAGACGCCGGTGTCGTCCCAGACGAACTTCGCGGTGCCGAAACCCGCCCGGCGCAGTATCGCGGCCACATCGCCGGGGCGCAGTGCGCGGCCCAGATCCTGTCCGTAGAGCGTCACACGGCGCCCGCCCGTACAGGGCGGATGCACGATCACGGGGGCACGCTTCATATCCTCAGCATGCGACCGGGCCGCCGCCCCCGCATCCCGAACGTGTCCGGAACGTCACCCAGCGTGCCCACGTCGGGCCGGTCGTACGCCGTGCGTCCCGGCCGCTCAGGACCGCGCCCGCAGCCGTGAGAAGAACGGCCGGGACCGTGCGCCGGAGCCGCCGCGCTGCCACCAGGGTTCCTGCGCGTCCCGGTCCGGCGGCGGGGCGCCGGTGCGTAGTTGGTGCCGCAGTCCGGCCAGCAGCGTACGGGCCCCCGCGATGGACAGCGGGTCGCCGACGAGCCGTTTGGCCGCCAGGGCCTTACGGCAGGCCCGCAGGGCCGCCTCCGGTTCCCCATGGGCGCGTTCGGTCATGGCCAGTGCGTACAGGACCGTCGAGTGGAGCCAGAAATCGCCGTCGGAGTGCCGGGCCTCCCAGGCCCGGTGGGCCGCCGTCCTGGCCCGCCGGGCGTCGAGCGACGACAGGGCGATGGCGAGCAGCGCCCCGCTGTGGGCGGGCCCCGGGCCGAACCACGGATCCAGGGAGCGGTGCCGGGAGGCGTCCTCCAGACAGGCCACGGCCGCCGCGAGGTCCCCGCGGTACAGCGCCAGCACCCCGTGCGCATGCGCGATCCGGGCCAGCCCGTCGCTGTCCGCATGCATCACGGCCGCCGTCCATGCCTGGTCGAGCAGCGCCCCGGCGGCGGGCGAGTCTTCCTGCGCCGCCAGATACCCGGCCAGCCAGAGGGCCCGGGCCCGCAACGCGGTGTCGTCGGGGGAGAGCAGCAGCAGCCGGTCCAGATGCGCCCGCCCCTCACGACGGAAGCCGCAGGCCGCCCAGTGGAACCACAGCGACACCGCGATCTCCAGCGCGCCGAGCGCGTCCTCCGCGTCCAGCGGCGGCCGGGTCAGCGCCGCCTCGAAGTTGGCCTGTTCGTCCTCCACCAGCCCCACGGCGAGCTGCTGGTCCGGGCCCTGCCAGGCGATCTGGGCCTCGGCCGCGAGCGCCGCACAGGCCTGCCGGAACCGCCTGAGCGCCCCGGCCTCCTCGCCCGCCTCGCGCAGTTGTGTCCGCCCGAAGTCGCGGGCGGCGCGGGGGAGTCGGTAGCGCGGCGGCAGCGCGGCGCCGGTGTCCTCGTGGACGCCTCCCGCATCCCGTACGCGCTCGACGACCGAGGCCGTACGAAGCCGTTCCAGGGCGCCCTCGACCGCGGCCGCAGGAACGTCACTGCTGGCACAGACGCATGAGGCGAGCCAGGGATCGAAATCGCCGGGAAGCACCGAGAGCCGCGCCCACACCTGCCGGTCCACAGGCGAGCAGAGGGCGTAGCCCGCGGCCTGCGCGGCGTAGAGCGAGGTGTGCCGCACGGTCGCCGCCGGCCCCGCGTAGAACAGCGGACCGTCCGTGCCCACCTGCGCTGCGAGCTGCGACAGCGACATCCGGTCCAGTTGCCGCGCGGCCAGCCCGATCGCCAGCGGCGAGCCCTCCAGGGCCTGGCACACCGCGACCAGCAGCTCCGGCGCGGCGGTTCCGGTCCGTGCGGCCAGCAGCTCGACGGCCGGTCCGGCGATCCCCTCGCCCAGCGTCACCGGGAGCGGCGCGATCTGGACGACCCGCTCCTCGGCCAGCCCCAGCGGGCCCCGCGCGGTCGCCACGATCCGCAGCGCCGGGTCGGCCCGCCACAGCCGCCGGACGAGCCGTGCGCACGCATCGCGCTGTGGGTCGCAGTCGTCCAGCAGCACGATCGCCCGGCGTCGCCGGCAGTACGCGGTGAGCGCCGCGAGGGGGTCCGCCGTGGCATCCGCCCGGTGGGCCGCGCCGGGCGGTGCGCCGGCGCCGGGGTGGGCAAGGGGCACAGCGGGAGGCCGTGCGGTGTCCTGGCCGTTCTTGCCGGTGTCGTGGGCCGGTTCCGCCGCGCGGAGCAGGGCCTCGGCCGGCCCGCCCCTGGCCGCGCCGTCCCAGCAGCCGACCCGGAGGACCGTGCCGTCATGGCGGGCGGTGTGTTCCTCCAGGACGGCGCGGGCCAGCACGCTCTTGCCGACCCCCGCGGCGCCGGTGAGCGTCACCAGCCGGGCGCTGTCCAGCAGTCCGGACAACTGCTCGTGCTCCACCGCGCGTCCCACGACGCCGGGCAGTGGCCGGAGGTCGGCCCACGTGGTCATCAGTCATCCCCCACATCGGCACAGCGCCGCACCCTTGCGAACTGGGAACCCACGATGCCAGAACCGACCGTCCGGTAAACAAGCCAAAGGCCTATCGAACGGGGGAAACCCGGTCGGCCCAATTGACGTACCGGGGCGCCCTCTTGAGGTCTCAGGGCCGCGGACTGCCAGGTCACGGCGGCTGTGGGCGGCGCCGGGCGGACTCCGGACGATCTTGGAGTGGTGACCTTCGACCGGTGCCTTGCTGGCAGCGTGGTGCCCGCGGCCGGACCGAGCATCCAAGGAGAACGTCCCGATGAAGTGCCTGCGTGTGCGTGCGGCGGTGAGCGTGGTGGTTCTGGCGCTGCTGGCCGGCTGCGGCACCGACCGGGACCTCGTCGACGCCTCCCGCGTGCCGCGGTTGCGGGCCCGCCCCGCGGACGCCAACAACGGCCGGCCGCGCACGGTGCCGCCGCGCGGACCGCGCTCCTCCTTCACCCCGTTCCGGACGACCGGGAACGACGGCACCCAGGTCGTGCGGACGACGTGGCACGGCCGTACGTCCGGCTTCACCGGCGACATCTGGGCCTGGGTGCCGCCCGAGTACCACCGGCCCCGGTACGCCAGGAGCGGCTTCCCCGTGCTGATCGCGCTGCCCGGTTCCTACGGCTATCCGTTCAACTACTGGGCAGGGGAGCCCTTTTCGCTGGAGGAGCGGATCGCGGAGTGGTCGCGGCAGGGCAAGACGCTGCCGTTCATCCTGGTGATGCCGGTGCTCAATCCGGGCACGAAGTACTACGACGGCAGCGACATCCCGGGGCAGCCGAAGATGGGCAGCTGGCTCACCCGGGACGTGCCGGACTTCGCCCGGGCCAACTTCCGTACGTACGACAGCCGTGACGGCTGGGCCTTCATGGGCTCCTCGTCCGGTGGCTTCGCCGCTCTGAAGGCCGTCCTCAAGGAGCCGCAGAAGTTCAAGGCGGCCATCGTCAACGGCCCTGACACGGCGCCGGATTCGCCGATGTGGCGGGGACATCCGGCCGAGATGCGGGACAACGACCCACGCCACCTGGCGCGGCAACTGGCCGCACGGAAGAGCCCGGACGTCTATCTGGCGTTCGAGCTGGGCAGCAAGGAGGCGGCGGTGCCGGACGTGAAGCGCTTCATCGCGGACCACACCGGCGGCCCGATCCACTCCACCCTCTTCGAGATACCGAACGGTGTGCACAGCGGCCACACCTACATCCAGCGGATGCCCGAATCGCTGCACTGGATCAGCGAGCGGATGCAGGGCCCGGTGCCGTCCGCCTGACCCTGTCGCCTGGCTGGCCGCACCGCGGGCGACCCATGTTGCCGACTCCCGGCAACCGGCCAGAATTGTTCCTGATCCGGCCGTGCCGCGGCCGGATCACGGTGTGTATCCGCGGGAAGGAGAGTCGTGCGCACACTGCGAGCGGCCGGCCTGGCGCTGGTCGGTACGGCCCTGCTGGCGGGGAGCCTCACGGCCGGCAACCAGTGGCTGCGGGACCGGGACGCGACCAGCGAGGTGAAGGGGACGACCGATGCCGTCCCCCGCGACGAGGTCGCCCGCTCGATCTCGGGCCATCTGTCGCTTCCGGTGATCCCCAAGGGGCCGCGCTCGGTCGACTGCGTGCGGGATCTGCGTGCCGTCAAGGGGGCGCGGACCCGGTGCACGGCCCACTACCTGCGCGGGACCGACCGCGAGATGACCGTCCGCGTCGTCCGGGTCCGTGGTGGCGAGATCACCTACGTCCACGACGCCCCGCACCGCTGAGTCCTGCTGATCGGTCCCGTCATTGCGTTCGCGACGTCGCAGGACAGCGTGCCAAGGGAGCGTCAGGAAGCGGCCGATCGCACAGCACCGGATCCGGCGGTAGGGTCCAATGTCCCGAAACCCAGCCTTTGTTGAATCTCCTTCAGATGAGGAACTGTTCAGATAGCGGTTGGACGATGGTCGTTGTCGTGATGCTAAGATCATCACACTTGCCAACGGGTTGACCACCTGCTAAGGCAGGAAAGAAATTCCGCGCATTGGCCTATGAAAACTGCCACCCCGGGAGAAATATGCCATTAGCCGGCCCTTTGATGGCTTTCTGGCAGGCGACTGTGCGCGGCGTTCCCGTATGTCTGGAACCGCGAATGAGCAGATCCGCCGCAGCCAGGCACACGACACCTGGTGGCTCCGTCGTCCGAAGAGAGTCTTATGACGCAATACTTCCAGGATCCAGCGCTCTGGGGACTGATCGCTGGCACACCTGTCGCCGCAACCGCGATTATTCGCGGCAGAAAGAAGATATCGGAGCTACGAGCAGAAAAGGCTGAACTCAAGCAGCACTACGCCAATCTGGAGCACCACTACACGGAGGCGGTGGAGGAGGCCAAGGACCGGGCGGAAGAGGCCACCAAGACCACCTTGAAGTCCGCCATGCGGACCCTGCAGGGGCTGGCGAGCGAGCAGCAGCTGGCGATCTCCAAGTTGCAGGAAACCTATGGCGAGCACCAGATCCTCCAGGATCTGCTCGACATCGACCACATGAACTCGCAGTTTGCGCGGCGCGCCCAGTCCATCGCCGTCCTCTGCGACGGCTGGCTCGGCCGGCGGCGGCACAATGCTTCGCTCTACGATGTGGTCCGCAGTGCGAAGGGGCGCATCCGCCACTTCACGCGCGTCGAAATCCGCTCGCAGAGCAACTTCGCCATCGTGAGCCGCGCGGTGGAACCGGTCGCGTTGGTTCTTGCCGAATTGCTGGACAACGCCACCAGTTATTCGGCACCGGAAACGATGATCGAGATCAATATCCGTCCGGTGCCCAAGGGCGTATGCATCGTCGTCGACGACGCCGGTGTCGGCATGAACGAGGAGGAGAAGGCGCGCGCCGCTCAGCTGCTGTCGAGCGAGAATTCCGCCAGCGTCTCCAGCCTCGGCAACCCGCCGCAGTTCGGTTTCACGGTCATGGGTGTGCTCGCCGCCCGATACGG
Source organism: Streptomyces sp. TM32 (assembly GCF_004122755.1). NCBI lineage: Bacteria > Bacillati > Actinomycetota > Actinomycetes > Kitasatosporales > Streptomycetaceae > Streptomyces > Streptomyces sp. TM32. Next base: position 40,118 of record NZ_SDIG01000003.1, on the reverse strand, counting down.
ATTCACGGTATCGGTCGATTCCACCTCTCCCTACGGTGGCGTGCGCGCGGTCGTCCTGCTCCCCGACGATCTACTGACGTCCCTGCACGAGCCCGAGGAGAGTCCTGCCGTGGCCGCGTCCGCCCCGTTGCCGCCCGAGCATCCTCCTGGTCAACCGGCCCCCGGCGGCGCTGTTCCGGCTCCCCGGGCCCCCGCGTACCCGACTCCGGGGCGGCAGCCCATGGAGCAGCCGGCTCCCGTTCAACCGGTCGCCGAGACGACCGCCGGCGGGCTGCCGAAGCGCCGCCGCCGCGGCGCGATTTCCATCGTGCCGACCCAGACCGAGACCACGGAAACCCCGGCCCGCGACAGTGCAAGGACCGCGTCCGTCATGGGCGCATTTCAGCGCGGCACACAGTCCGGGCGTCGTTCCACGAATGCAAGCAATGAAGGGCATGAGGTTCAGTGAACTACGATCTGTCGTGGATGCTTGACAGTGCTCTGGAATTGCCCGAAGCGCAGCATGCCATTCTCGTTTCCGCCGACGGCCTGCTCATGGCCCGCTCGAAGGATGTCGGCCGGGACCACGCCGACACTGTCGCCGCGGCGATGAGCGGAATGCAGTCGCTGAGCCGTACGGTCGCGGACTTCTGTCACGGCGGGGTGCCCGCCAATCGTCCGCAATGGCGGCAGACGCTGGTGGAATTCGACCATGGCTGGGTCTTCCTCATATCCGCCGGTGAAGGTGCCTACCTCGCCGTTTCGGCCTCGCCCGATGTCGACATGGCGGAGATCACGTTCCGCATGCAACAGCTTGTCGGGCAGCTCGGCAAGGCGCTGACCAGCCCGCCTCGCGATAGGGCTGATATCCAGTCATGACACATGACGACGAGCCGGAGCTGGAACACGAAGCAGCAGAATTAGTACGGCCGTACGTCATCACCAACGGCCGCGATCTTCTTGACGGCAGTGATTTCTCGCTGATCACCCTGGTCACCGTGCATGCGGAGCCGCCTCGGACGAGACCTCTCGATCCGGAGAAGCTCCGCCTGCTGGAGCTGTGTTCGGGAGGTTTCCTGTCGGTCGCCGAGATAGCCGGGCACACCCGGCTGCCGGTGGGCGTTGTCAAGATTCTGGTGGCCGATCTCGCGCGGGAGGGTCATCTCTACTCCCGCGCGCCCATACCGAGCGCTCAGCTTGTCGACCGGAAAATCCTTGAGGAGGTGCTGAATGGGCTCCAGGCTCGCTTTGGATGACGGCGTGTACCTGCGCAATTCAGTGCAGACCGCGGCGAAGATCCTCGTGGTCGGACACTTCGCCGTGGGGAAGACGACATTCATCGGCACCATGTCCGAGATTCCTCCGCTGCGGACCGAAGAGGTAATGACTCAGGCGGGCGCTGGAATTGACGACCCGAAGGGCGCACCGGACAAGACCACGACCACGGTCGCCATGGACTTCGGGCGGCTCACGCTCAGCGAGAAGCTGGTCCTTTATCTGTTCGGAACGCCCGGACAGCAGCGGTTCGTTCAGGTGTGGGAAGACATGACGCGGGGGGCGCTGGGTGCGCTGGTCCTGGTCGACCCACAGCGACTCGACGAGTCCTTTCCTGTCATGGACCTGGTGGAACACTACGGAATCCCGTACGCCATCGCCGTGAACCGGTTCGACGGGACTCCCTCCCATTCGCTCGACGAGATCCGGGAGGCGCTGGACCTTCTCCCCGAGACACCCGTCGTCCACTGTGACGCACGGGACCAGCGTTCCTCGGCGGATTCCCTGATCACGCTCGTCCGATACCTACAGTCCCGCGTCAACTAGGAGCTCAGGCATGCAATCTCACTCGGAATTCCAGACTCCGCCGCCCGGCTGCCCCGCGCACGCCGGCGGCGAAAGGGTGCCCCTGCACGGGCCGGAATTCGCCGCCGCGCCGAACGCTTTCTACGAGAGGCTGCGGCAGTACGGCCCCAGCGCGCCCGTCGAGCTGGCTCCCGGAGTGGAGGCCGAACTCGTCACGGACTACGCCACCGCGCTCCATGTCCTGCAGAACCCGGACAGCTTCGCGCGGGACTCCCGCCGCTGGCGCGCGCTGAACGAGGGGCGTGTCCCGCTGGACAGCCCCGTGCTGCCGATGATGATGTACCGGCCGAATTGCATGTTCTCCGACGGCGCCGATCACCTGAGGCTGCGCCAGGCGGTGACGGAGAGCTTCGCGCGCCTGGACATGCACCGGGTGAGCCGGCATGTCGACCGCGTCGCCGCGTACCTCATCGACCAGTTCAGCGTCCGCGGCAAGGCCGATCTGATCAGCGACTATGCGCAGCTGCTGCCGCTGCTGGTCTTCAACGATCTCTTCGGCTGCCCGGCGGAGATCGGCGACCGGCTGATCAGCGCCATCTCCAACCTCTTCGACGGTGTCGACGCGGAGCGGGCCAACGAGGTCATGACGGGTGCCCTGTTCGAGCTGGTCACGCTGAAGCGCGACACGCCGGGCGAGGACCTCACCAGCTGGCTGATGCAGCATCAGGCACGGCTGTCCAACGAGGAGATGGTCCACCAGCTCGCCCTCCTCATCGGGGCGGGCACCGAGCCGGTGCAGAACGTCATCGCCAACGCGCTGCGGCTGCTGCTGTCCGACGAGCAGTTCGCCGGCGGCCCGCAGGGGGGCGGCGACGTCCTGGTCGAGGACGCCCTGAACGAGGTGCTGTGGAACAGCCCGCCGATCGCCAACTACGCCACCCACTACCCGGTGCACGAGGTGGAGCTCTCCGGGAACAAGCTGGCGGCGGGCACCCCGGTGCTCATCAGCTTCGCGGCGGCCAATGCGGACCCGAGCCTGTCCGCAAGCCGGCAGACCTTCAGCAAGCGGGCCCATCTGGCCTGGGGCGCGGGCCCGCATGCCTGCCCGGCGAAGGACCCCGCGCTGCTGATCTCCATACGGGCGATCGAGAAGCTGCTGAACACGCTGCCTGACATCGAGCTGGGCGTTCCCGCGGAGACGCTGACCTGGCGGCCCGGCCCCTTCCACCGGGCGCTCAACGCGCTGCCCGCCCGCTTCACCCCGGTACGCAGCGAGCGGCGGGGACCGCTGCCCGACGCGACGAACGGAGCCGCCGGGGGAGAGGCCCGGGCCCGGGAGCAGCAGGGCAGCAGGCCTCAGAAGGGCAGCTGGTGGAGCGGGTTCCTCAACTGGTGGCGGGTGTGACATTTACTACAGCTTGAACGTTCGCTTTGCGCATGAATGTTCAGCCGTAGGGGTATGCAGGGTTGGCGAATATCCGTGATCTTCCGAAAGAAGGTGTCGCCTTGCCGCCCGCTCTGGCCGCTTCCCCCCTTGACCGGCGTAGCGTGGTTTCGCTTTTCTCCCGTCTGCGCACGGCCGATGGCCAGATGAATCCATTGCCGTTGTACGCGAAACTCAGGGCGTTGGGGGATATCGTTCCGGCGCCCTGGGGCGGCTATTTGACGACCTCATACGGGCTGTGTCACCAGATCTTACGGAGTAGATCCTGGCGGGTCCCGGACAGTGCCTGGCGGGCCCACCAGGACGACGCGGCCCGCTGGAATGCGGCGGCATCACGCCAGATGGGCGACACCCTGCCGATGCTCAACCCGCCGCACCACACCCGCGTGCGGCGGTCGGTGGGCAACGTTTTCGACCGTAACTCCCTGGCCGCGATGAGGTCCTCGGTCGAGCAGACGACCAGTCGGCTGCTCGACCGGTTCGAAGCGGAACTCGCGGACGGACCAGCCGATTTCTGCGCACTGGTCAGCGAAGAACTTCCGGTGATCAGCATCGGCGAATGGCTGCAGATTCCGCCGGCCGACTACGCGCTCCTGCGTTCCCTGACCCACGACCAGGTGTACACCCAGGAATTGTTTCCGACCCCGAGCCAGCTCACCCTCTCCGACGATTCGACCCGCCAATTGCGGGAGTATTTCACGGGATTGGTGAACAAGCGGAGGAGGAATCCGGGGAATGACCCGGTCTCGTCATGGCTGCGCGTCTGGGACGCACAGGAACCCGACCGGGAAGCCGCCGACGAGGCCGTATTCTCCGTGACGCTCTTCATGGTCCTGGCCGCGCTGGAGACGACCTCGCACGTCCTGTCCAGCACGGTCCGGCTGCTCCTGGAACACCCCCGGCAGCTGAACTGGCTGCGTATCCATCCCGAGCAGATACCGGACGCGATCGACGAGGTGCTCCGCTACGACGCCCCGATACACATGATCAGCCGGGTGGCTCCCGAGGACACCGAACTGGCCGGGGTGACCGTCCGCAAGAACGAGATGGTGCAGCTCATGGTCGGCGCCGCCCATCACGACCCGAACCACTTCGCCTCTCCCGAGGACTTCGACCTCAGTCGACGGGCCTCTCACCTCAGCTTCGGCGGGGGCATTCACTTCTGTCTGGGCAACGCGCTGGCCCGTATGGAGGCGGACTGCCTGCTCACCGCGCTGCTCGACCGGCTGCCCGGACTGCGGATCGGGGCCCCTCCGGTCTGGGAGCCACGCGTGGCCTTCCGCCGCCTGATCTCCCTGCCGGTCGTCCGTGTCTGACCATCCCGGCGCACCGCTCTCCCCCCACAGCGGATCAACGAAACAAGGAACGGCATGACGTACGACTTCAAGACCCTCCTCGTGACACGGGAAGGGCCCGTCCTCACGGTGCAGTTGAACTGCCCCGAGACCGGCAACGCCATCTCCGGGGAGATCCTCGACGAGCTGCTCGCCGTACTGGGAGCCCTGGACGACGAGTCCGCCACCAGGGTCCTGGTCCTGTCCGGTGCGGGCGAGGACTTCTGTCTCGGCGGTGACCGCGCGGAGTTCCCCGCCCTGCTCGCTGAGGATCCCGGCGGACTGGGGCTGCGCACCCTCGGCAACAAGGCGCGACGGGTGTGCGACGCCCTCGCGAGCACCGACGCGGTGACCATCGCGCGGCTGCACGGCGGGGTGGTCGGGGCGGGAGTGGGGCTCGCGGTCTTCTGCGACCTGCGGGTCGGCGCGGAGGACTGCCGGTTCCGACTGCCGGAGCTGGGCCTGGGGGTGCCGCCCGCGTGGGGCGGGATCATGCCGCGGCTGCTGCACGAGGCGGGCGCGGCGCGGATCCGCGAGCTGATACTGACCGCCGACAACTTCGACGCCGCCACCGCGCAGGAGCTGTCCATCCTGCACAAGGTCGTCCCCAGGGACCAGCTCGACGGCACCGTGGCACGGTGGATCAAGCCGCTGGTCCGCCGTTCCCCCTCGGCGCTGCGGACCGCCAAGCTGATGCTCAACGCCTACGCCAACGCCCATCGCATGGCGGACGCAACCCTGTTCGACGCCGAGCTGCTGTCCTCCGCGCTGACCGTCGTCTCCGCCCGGAGCTGAGCCGCCCCGCGGCGGCGCGGGTCCGGCCCCGGTCCGGGCCGCGGCGGGCGGCCGAGCCCGACCGGCCGGTTATTCTTCGTCGGCCGTGACCGACTCCCGGTGCCGGTCCGCCAGCTCCCCGTACATCGTGGCGTTGACCGTGATGAGTTCGCGCTCCTCGGCGGTCAGCTCCCGCTTGACCTTCGCCGGCACCCCGGCGACCAGGGAGCCGGGCGGCACGCGCATGCCCTGGGGAACCAGCGCCTGCGCGGCGACCAGGGAGCCCGCGCCGATGTGCGCGCCGTTGAGGACCGTCGCGCCCATGCCGATCAGGACGTCGTCCTCGACGGTGCAGCCGTGCAGCACCGCGTTGTGGCCGACCGAGACCCGGGCGCCGACGGTCACCGGGAAGCCGGGATCGACATGGACCGTGCAGTTGTCCTGGATGTTGCTGTCGGCGCCGAGCACGATGGGGCCGCAGTCGGCCCGCAGCACCGCGTGGTACCAGACGCTGGAGCCGGCCGCCATGGAGACCTCGCCGAGCACGACGGACGTCGGGGCGGTGAACGCCGCCTGATCGACCCTCGGCTCCTTGCCGCCCACCGCTGAAATCAATGCTCGTCCCGTCATCCTTCGCTCTCCTTGCCGTACCGCGCCGCGCCCCCAGCACCGTAGACGACCGCGGTGGTGCCCGGCGGGGACGGCCACGGGTGGGGCGAAGATCACAGCCCGTCGCGCGGCCGGTATCCCGCCGGGCTGAGTACGGTGTGCGGGTGCCGATAGACCAGAACGTGTTCTCATCCGTCGCGGCCTGGCGGCGCCGGGCCGTGTCGCGTGCCGTGCACCGCGGCGCGCGCTGGGTGAGGGATGCCGCGGCCGTGACCGCCGGGCGCCCCGGTCCGTACCGCTTCCGCCGGATCGGCACCGGCACCCGGCTCGCGTTCCCGCAGGGCACGGTCTTCGGTGACCCGTGGATCGAGCTCGGCGACCACTGCATCATCGCCCAGGACGTGACGCTGACGGCAGGCATGATGCCGGACCTGGATCTCGGCCCGGACCCGATCCTCACGCTGGGCAACGGCGTGGTGCTCGGGAGGGGAAGCCATGTGATCGCCGATGTCCGGCTCACGATCGGAGATGACTGCTTCTTCGGCCCCGGTGTGTACGTCACCACCACCAACCACAGCTATGACGACCCCGAGGTGCCGATCGGCAAGCAGTGGCCGCGCAGCGACCCGGTCACCATCGGTTCCGGCAGCTGGATCGGAACCGGGGCGGTGATCCTGCCCGGCGCGCGGCTGGGCCGGAACGTGGTGGTCGCGGCCGGTGCCGTGGTCCGCGGTGAGGTCCCCGACCATGCGGTGGTCGCCGGCGCGCCCGCCAAGATCGTCCGCCGCTGGGACCCCCAGGAGGGCTGGCAGCCGCCGCTGCGCACCCCGGCGCCGGTGCCGATCCCCGACGGCGTCACCCCCGAGCAGCTGCGCGCGCTGGGCGCCTGGCAGGCGGAGGGGGCCGGGGAGGCCTACGAGGCGTTCTGACCAGTCGTCAGACGCGCTCGTACCGCCGCCGTCCCCGCCCCGGTCAGCTGCCGGAGGCGAGTAGCACCGTGCCGACCAGCGCGAGGGAGGCGCCGGCGGTCTGGATGGCCTGCAGCCGCTCCTTGAGGACGCCGAGTGCGGCGAGCGCGGTGACGACGGGGTAGAGGGAGGCCAGCACCGCCGCCATCGTGACCGGCCCGTTCTGGGCGGCGAGGGCGTAGGTGCCGTTGGCGGCGACATCGGCGATGCCGACGAAGGCGAGGGCGGGCAGCGTGCCGCGCAGGGCGGCCAGTCCGCCGTCGGGCAGCGCCGGGGTGCCGCGCCGCACCGAGGCGTACAGCGCGGCGCCGCCGACGGCGACATTGCACAACCGCTGGACGAACAGGGCCAGGAAGAGCCCGGTCACGGTCGTGGACGCCTCGGAGATCAGCGCCATCACCGCGCCGAAGCCGAGCGCCGAGACCAGTGTCAGCACGATCGTCTGGCGGGCCACCGACGCGCCGCTGATCCGCGGGCCGCCGGCCAGCAGCACGCCGACCACCGCCACCACCATGCCGGTGGCCTGGAGCAGGCCCGGCCGCTCGCCCGCCACGATCCCGACGCCGAGCGGTACGAGCACGGTGCCGATCGAGGCGAGCGGGGAGACCACACCCATCGGGCCGAGCGCGAGGGCACGGTAGAAGCAGAGCATGGCGGCGGGGCCCACGACGCCCGCCCCGACCGCGAACCACAGCTGCGGTCCGGCCTCCCGCCAGCCGCCGGTGGCCACCACGATGGCACCCAGGACGAGGGCGGCCAGGGCCTGCGAGACCACCACGACGGTCAGCGCCTGAAGCCGTCGGGTGAGCAGTCCGCCGCCGAAGTCGGCGAGCCCCCACAGAAGGCTGGTGGCCAGGGCGAAGACCGCTGTCATGGTGAAACCTCGCAGTACAGTGAACCGGACGCTGAAGTACACCACACCGTAGTACAAGAAATTGAACTGCGACATCGAATATATTCGCCCCCCGACTTGGACGGACCCGTGACGGATCTCGACCAGCTCACGCAGTCGCTCGCCCGCAACCTCAAGCACTGGCGCGCCGAGCGCGGCTTCACCCTCGATGCGCTGGCGGCCCGTGCCGGCGTCAGCCGCGGCATGATCATCCAGATCGAGCAGGCGCGTACGAACCCGAGCGTGGGAACCACCGTCAAGATCGCCGACGCGCTCGGCGTCAGCATCACCACGCTCCTCGATTACGAGCAGGGCCCGCAGGTACGCATCGTGGCCGCGGACGAGGCGGTCCGGCTCTGGTCCACCGAGGCCGGCAGCCACACCACGCTCCTTGTGGGTGCCGAGGCGCCCGGCCCGTTCGAGCTGTGGGACTGGCGGCTGATGCCCGGCGACCGCAGCGCCTCCGATCCGCACCCGCCCGGCACCGTCGAACTGCTGCAGGTCCGCACCGGCACCCTGACGCTGGTCGTGGAGGGTGTGGAGCACCGGGTGCCCGCCGGTTCCGCCGCGACGTTCGAGGCCAAGGCCCCGCACGCGTACCGCAACGACGGCGAGGAACCGGTCGAGATGACCATGTCGGTGATCATCCCGCTTGCCCGCTGAGGCGGTCCGCCGCCGGGTGGCCGCGACTGTTAGCTTGGCGCCCATGCCCGTGCCGATGGATGCTTTTGACGACGTCCGACCCGCCGTCGAGTGCCTTGACCTGCTGGTCGGGCCGGTGGCCGCCGCGCTGCGGGACTGGCACGGGTCCGTGCCGGTCGAGGAGCTGCGCTACGTCGACACCGACCCGGCCATCGCGGACACCGCCCTGCTCGTCGAGCGCTACGGCCCCTGGCTGCTGGAGCAGTCGGCGAACTGCGTGGTGGTGGCCGGCAAGCGCGGCGGGCAGACCACCCTGGCCGCGTGCGTCGTCCTCTCGCACACCCGCGTCGACGTCAACGGTGTGGTGCGCCGTCAACTGGGCGCCCGCAAGGCGTCGTTCGCACCGATGGACCAGGCGGTCGGCGACAGCGGGATGGAGTACGGCGGGATCACCCCCATCGGCCTGCCCGCCGACTGGCCACTGCTGGTGGACACCGCCGTCGCCGATGCCCCGTACGCCCTGATCGGCAGCGGCGGCCGCCGTGGCAAGCTCATCGTGCCCGGCAAGGCCCTGGCCGAACTCCCCGGCGCCACGCTCCTGGAGGGGCTGGGTACGATCTGACGGGTGTCCGCCGGGTCCAGCTGCTCGCGGCGTTCAAGGTGGGGATGCCGGCGGGGATCCGGCCGAACAGCTCGTCAGCGAGCGTGATCGCGCCGCGTGATCGAGCGGCGCAACGGCACCACGCTGCTGCGGAGGGCGGCCCCTCAGCCCAACCGGGGCAGCTCGATCGCCGGACAGCGGTCCATCACCATGTCGAGCCCGGAGTCGTGCACGCGGTTCCAGGCCGCCTCGTCGACCACCCCGAGCTGGAACCAGACGGCCTTGGCGCCCAGCGCCACCGCCTCGTCGGCTATGCCACCCGCCAGCTCGCTGTTGACGAAGACGTCGACCACATCGACCGGGAAGGGGATCGCGGCCAGCGAGGGGTATCCCTGCTCGCCATGGACCGTCTCGGCCTTCGGGTGCACCGGCACGATCCGCTTGCCGTAGCGCTGCAGCACCCGTGCGACGCCGTGCGCCGCGCGCTGTTCGTTGGTGGACAGGCCCACGACGGCCCAGGTGTCGCCGAGCTCGGTGAGGATCCTGCGGATCGTGGTGGGGTCGCCGTAGACGCGCACTGCCTCCTGCGGATGGAAGGGTCCTGTGCGCTCAACGGACGGCGCCGCCCGGAGATTCCCGTCGCGAGGACCGCCGGGCCGCGGAACCGCACGGGCCTCCCGGCCCGCCGTACGGCAGACGCCCCGCCCGAAGGGGAAGACGGGCGGGGCGGGTCCTGTGGGCCGGCGGTTCAGTTCGCGCCGCGGGCCACTCCACTACTGGCCATCCCGGCCCCCACCACGGTGCTGCCGTTCGCCGCACGGGCCGGCTTGCCGATCGCCCGGCCGCCGCTCACCGGCTCGGCCCCGCCGGCGCCCGTTCCCGGGCGGGAGGCCGCGGCCGGCTTTCGCGCCTGGTCCGCCGTGCCGGACGCGCCGGCCAGCGCCGTACGCAGCTCCTCGGTGTCCACCAGCATGCTCACCGGGCCGGTCGGGTTGAGGTACAGCGCATGCCCCGGCGGCAGCTGCTCGACGAGTGCGGCCACCGGCCGGCGGTCGTAGAGCAGCCGGCCCACCGATTCGAGATAGCTCTGCGAGGTGTAGACCGGGATCACCGGGGTGCCGTCGGGGGAGGCGGCGGCCAGCGGCGACCCGGTCGCGGTGACCAGCACGGAGACCTCCGCGTGCGCGAGCGCCTCGGAGACGTCCTGCCCCGGCCCGTAGCCGGTCGCGGCGAGCTGCACGGCGCTGTCGACCGCGTCGGCCGGCTCCGGCCAGTCCAGCATCTGCGGCGACGGCCGGTACTCCGGGTTGTCCCGCCACTCCTCGATCTCCCCCGTCGGGCCCGAGCGCCACTGCCCGATCAGTGCCCACAGGGGCGGTGGTCCCTCTCCCTGCCAGGTCAGGTCCACCATGGCCAACCAGTGATCGGGCGCGTTGCGTGCCGCCTCGATGACCTCCGGCGGGGGCTCGGGCATCTCCTCGCCCGTCACGGGAACGCCCGCCGTCATCGCCGACTGTGTGCTTTCTTCCATGCCGCCCTCCGCAAACCCGCCGTTCCTACCTGTACGAGCGGGGCCCCGGAAACACGAGGCTCTCGCACTGGCCTCACAGTGCCCACGGTGCGGCGCGGACGTCTCCCCGACGCACCGTGCGGACGGGGCGGGTACGCCGCCTGGCCGTGCGCTCTGCGCCCGTCCGGCGGACCCGCGCGCCCTTACGGCGGACACCCTCGCGCGGCGCGGGCCGCGGACCGGCCGGTGTCCGCAGGTCACAGCGGCCGCATAGGCTGGTCCGATGCAGGAGCAGTACCGCACGCTCGCGCGCGAGGGCGTCCATGAGATCGAGATCAACAAGTCCCGCTTCCGCTGCGCGCTCGCGCCCGTGGCGACCGAGGCCGAGGCCCAGGACTTCATCGCGCGCATCCGCAAGGAACACCCCACCGCCCGCCACCACTGCTTCGCCTATGTCCTGGGCGCCGACGGCAGCGTCCAGAAGGCCAGCGACGACGGGGAGCCGGGTGGGACCGCGGGCGTGCCGATGCTACAGATGCTGGTGCGCCGCGAGGTCCGCTATGTGGTCGCCGTCGTCACCCGCTGGTTCGGCGGCGTCAAGCTCGGGGCCGGCGGCCTGATCCGCGCCTACGGAGGCGTCGTCGGCGAGGCGCTGGACGCGCTGGGGACGGTCACCCGGCAGCGCTTCCGGCTGGTGACGGTCACCGTCGACCACCAGCGGGCGGGCCGGGTGGAGAACGATCTGCGCACGACCGGCCGGGCGGTGCGCGAGGTGACGTACGGCGCCGAGGTACGCATCGAGGTCGGGCTGCCGGAGGCGGATCTGGAGGCCTTCCGGGTCTGGCTCGCGGACAGCACCGCCGGCACGGCGCGGCTGGAACTCGGCGGCGAGGCGTACGGGGACGTCTGACGGGGACATCGAGTCCCGGTTCCTTCGCGCCGGTGCGGGTGACCGGGTGTCAGCGCCCGGGCGTCAGCCCTGCCAGCTGTGCGGCGCCCGGAAGCCGGGGGTGCGCTCCAGGCGGCGCCAGCCGGCCGTGGAGCGGCGGCGGGACGGGGCCGGCTCGGGTCGGACCGCGGCGCGGGCCATCAGGAGCGCGGTGAGCGCGGCGAGTTCCTCGGGGCCGGCCCGGCCCTTCTCGACCCGCAGTACGGAGGATTCGGCGGGAGCGCTCATGGGGGTGTTCTCCGTCCGTCGGCGCAGGATCACTGCGGGGGATTGCCGTGCTTACGGGCCGGCAGGTCCGCGTGCTTGGTGCGGAGCATCGCGAGCGAGCTGATCAGCACCGCGCGGGTCCCGGCGGGGTCGATGACGTCGTCGATCAGGCCGCGCTCGGCCGCGTAATAGGGGTGCATCAGCTCGGACTTGTACTCCTTGACCATCCGCGCCCGCATCGCCTCCGGGTCGTCGGCCTCGGCGATCTGCTTGCGGAAGATGACGTTGGCGGCGCCCTCGGCGCCCATCACCGCGATCTCGTTGGTGGGCCAGGCGTAGGTCAGGTCGGCGCCGATGGACTGCGAGTCCATGACGATGTAGGCGCCGCCGTAGGCCTTGCGCAGCACGATCGAGATCCGCGGGACGGTGGCGTTGCAGTACGCGTACAGCAGCTTCGCGCCGTGCCGGATGATGCCGCCGTGCTCCTGGTCGACGCCGGGCAGGAAGCCGGGCACGTCCAGGAGGGTGACGATCGGGATGTTGAAGGCGTCGCAGAGCTGGACGAAGCGGGCGGCCTTCTCGGATGCCTCGATGTCCAGCACCCCGGCCAGAAACTGCGGCTGGTTGGCGACGATGCCGACGACCTGGCCGTCCAGCCGCGCCAAGGTGCAGATGATGTTGCGGGCCCAGCGCTCGTGCACCTCCATGTGGTCGCCGTCGTCGACGAGTTCCTCGATGACCTTGCGCATGTCGTACGGGCGGTTGCCGTCGGCCGGGACGAGGCCGAGCAGTGCGGTACCGGAGCGGTCGGCGGCGTCCTCGCAGGGCACCGACGGCGGATTCTCACGGTTGTTGGAGGGGAGCATCGAGAGGAGGTAACGGACCTCGGAGAGACAGGTCTCCTCGTCGTCGTAGGCGAAGTGGCACACGCCGGAGGTCTCGGCGTGGACGTCGGCGCCGCCGAGCCCGTTCTGCGTGATCTCCTCGCCGGTCACCGCGCGCACCACGTCGGGGCCGGTGAGGAACATCTGCGAGGTGTCACGGACCATGAAGACGAAATCGGTGAGCGCGGGGGAGTACGCGGCGCCGCCCGCACACGGGCCCAGCATCACGCTGATCTGCGGGATCACCCCCGAGGCACGGGTGTTGCGCTGGAAGATGCCGCCGTAGCCGGCCAGCGCGGAGACACCCTCCTGGATCCGGGCGCCCGCGCCGTCGTTCAGCGACACCAGCGGGGCTCCGGCCGCGAGGGCCAGGTCCATGATTTTGTGGATCTTGGTGGCGTGGGCCTCGCCCAGCGCGCCGCCGAAGATCCGGAAGTCGTGTGCGTAGACGAAGACGGTGCGGCCGTCCACCGTCCCCCAGCCGGTGACCACCCCGTCGGTGTACGGCCGGTTGGCCTCCAGCCCGAAACCGGTCGCCCGGTGCCGCCGCAGCTGCTCCACCTCGGTGAACGAGCCCGGGTCCAGGAGCAGTTCGATCCGCTCCCGCGCCGTCAGCTTGCCCTTGGCGTGCTGCGCCTCGGTCGCACGGGCACTCGGTCCACGCACCGCCTGCGCACGAAGGGCGGACAGTTCGGCGAGAGGCTCGGTCATTTCGCATCCTTCCGACGCGGGCGGGTGGGTCGGCTCATGGCGCGTCCCGGCCCGGATTCCTGAGGGCACGCCGTCCCATGGCGTGCCTTGGGTACGGGTTCGTCCGGATGGCGGCGTCAGCCGACCAGGGATCCGATGTGGTCCCGGATCGTCGAAATGACGGCCGGGACCTGCGAGTTGAGGTAGAAGTGGCCGCCCGGAAAGGTCCGCAACGCGAACCCGGCCGTGGTGTGTGCGGCCCAGTCGTGGGTCTCCTCGACCGTGGCCATCGGGTCGCGGTCCCCCAGCAGCGCGAGGACCGGGCAGGGGAGGGGCGGTCCCGGCCGGTGGCGGTAGGTCTCCACGGCCTGGTAGTCGGCACGGATGACCGGCAGGAACAGGTCCCGGAGTTCGGGGTCCTGGAACACCCGCAGATCGCTGCCGCCGAGCAGCTCCATCTCGGCCACGACCCCCTGGTCGTCCCGCAGATGGACGTTCTCCTCCCGGTCCCTGGTCGGTGCGCGGCGACCGGAGACGACGACGGAGAGCGGTGCGGCCCCGTCGTCCGTGAGCCGCCGCGCCACCTCGAAGGCGACCAAGGCGCCCATGCTGTGCCCGAACAGGGTCAACGGGCTGTCGGCCCACGGCCGCAACGCCTCCGTGGCCCGCTGCGCCAGCGCCTCGATCGAGTGCAGCAACTGCTCGGTCCGGCGCTCCTGACGGCCCGGGTACTGGATCGCGAGCACCTCGACCGCGGGCGAGAGCGCGGCGGAGACACCGTGGAAGTAGCTCGCCGAACCGCCCGCGTACGGAAAGCAGACGAGCCGGGTCTTGGCCTCCGGAGCCGGGTGGAACCGCTGGATCCACCTGCTCTTCTCCTGATCGTCGCCGCTCAACTCACTCAACTCGGTTGCCCCTTGTGACGATTGTGGTCTGCCCGTGAAGACTCCCACCGGGGCCCGGACCCGGCCAACCCCGGCTGACCCCTAGCCACCCCCACCCGCACCCGATCGGCGGACGGCACGGTGGCGGTCCGGCATGGGGCTGCTGCTCTTGGCGGCGCCACCCTGGTGCCGTCCACCCTGTCCCTGATCCGCAACATGTTCAGCGACGACGGGCAGCGCCGGACCGTCATCGCCGTGTGGACCGGCGGGTTCGCCGGCGGGGCCGTGCTCGGCCCCCTCCTCGCTGGTCACGGCCTCCTCGCCGGGGCCGTCCGCCAGCAGACGGAAGAGCACGCTGACCGCCTGGCGCCCGAAGGGACGCGCGAGTCGGGGCAGGCGTCCGGCTCCGGGGTGGCCACCGAGCCGGCTGAATCTGTCAGCAGGGCGGGAAACGAGTACGCCATCCAGCCGCTGAGGGCTGCCAGTTCCTCGGAATCGACGCGGTCGGACCCGGTGTCGTTCGCCTCCCAGCGGGTGAGGGTTTCGCGGGCCTCGCGGTAGCGGCCGTGCCACAGCAGACTGCGGGCCAGCAAGCCGGTGTCCTGGCCGGTCAGGTGCCCATCCCGCGAGGCCTCCTGTAATCGCTCCGCATGCCGCATGGCCTTGAGCGGTGACTTCTGCCATTCGACCCGCATCCGGTCCGCGGTGAGCGCGGCCAGCGGCCGGCTGTCGCGGCAGTTGTTCAGTGCGAGATCGAGGTATTCACAGGCCATTCCGGTCCTGCTGGCGGCGAGTTCGCCGTGCGCCGTGTCCCTCAGTACGTTGATCATCCACGCTTCGGGAGCCGTGTCCGCCGCGACGAGTTGTTCGGCCACCGTGACCGGTGGCGTCCCTTCGTTCTGGAGCGCGGCCGCGGCCCGCAGGTGCAGTGCGTGTCTGGCCTCGGGGGCATCTCCTCAAGAATGGCCGTACGCGCTGCAGGGTGCCGGAAGCCCTCCGCGTCGAGCAGCCCGGTGGCGGTGAGCGAGGCAATCGCGTGCTCCACGGTGGCGGTGCTCAGGCCGAGGACGTGGCCGATCAGCACGGAGGATCCGACCGTGCCCAGTGCGGCCACCGCTCGTGCCACGTCGAAGGCCGCCGGCTCGGTCAGATACAGGCAGTCTGTCAGCGCGTTGCGGAAGGCCGGCTGGGAAACGGTGGGCTCGGTTTCGAGTCGCCCGGCGAGGCGGTGGATCGCTTGGTAGTCGTCCAGCAGCGCGGACAGGAAGAGCGGACTCCCGCCCGAGGCCTTGTGGTACGGATCGGTGAGTTCCTGCGCCTTGGCGGGGCCCAGGCGTGCCGCGATCATGGTGTGCGCGCCGGAGCGGGTGAGCATGTCGAGCCGGATCGTGCGGCAGTTCGGCTGCCGGAACGGCTCGGCGTGGAAGACCGGATGGGGCGAGCGCACCGTTGACAGCTCGGCGAGCAACAACAGCAGGCGTGACGACTTCATCCGGCGCTGCAGGAACAGCACCATCTGGAGTGAGGGGCCGTCGGCGAACCGCAGATCATCGATGCTCACCACGACGGGGCCGCGCTCGCTCAGCTCCAGGAGGAGGGAGCGCAGCTCGTTGGCCACCGTGAAACGGTGTGCTCAGATGTCGAGGTCCGCGTACAGCGCACCGTGGTCGGACGCCTCGGTGTCCTTCGAGGTCACGGTCGGGAACGACTTGAACGTGTGGGGCGCGAAGACCCCGCGCCGCTCGACGTCCACCGCCTGCACCCGCGTGAACAGGTTCGGCGAGAACATCAGGTAGTCGATCTTCTGCTTGAGCGACTGGCCCGTCTCATACGTGCCGGGCGCTCCCGTGTAGCTGCTGTGGGACATCGCGTCCTGCAGGTCCGTGTCCAGGAGCGCCTGGAGCGGAGTGCTGTCCGGGGTGTCGTTGAGATCCCCGGCGACCACGACGCGCGCGGAGCGCTTGAGGGCCTCCTCGTAGATCTTCGCGACCCGCTCGGCCTGCGCCTTCCGTCTGTTGGCGCTCTCGGTGGGGTTGCCGAACCCCTTGCTCTTGAAGTGGTTGCCCAGGATCCACAGCCGCTTCCCACCGTCGAGCTCGATTTCGAACTCCGGGCAGTCCCGGCTGAAGACGGGCCGGCCGGTTTTGGGGTCCGGATCGAAGATGTGCGAGCGAATGGCGGTGATCGGCCGGCGGCTGAACAGCCCGACGTCGATGCCGCGGCTGTCGTTGCCGTCGATCAGCATGTTGAACGGGTACCGCTTCCGCCGGGCCGGCCCCTCACCCGCCCTCAGGGTGCAGTGAGTTCGGGCACCTCCGTCTGCCATGCCGCCGTGGCCCTCTGAAGCGCACGGCGCAGCAGGTGCATGGGGGTGTCGTCGAGCGGCTGGACGCGCATGACGAAGGCCTCCGTTCCAGGGGCGGGATGCAGATCCTCACACGACATCGGGTTGCCCAGGGCAACCATGAGCCGTACGCTGACATTCAGCACACCAATAATACGTGTACTGACATTCGGGGGGACTCCTATGCATCACCCTTCGGATCTGCGCGAACACATAGCGGCACTGGAAGGCATTGGCGACCTCGATCGCATCGAGAGGGAGGTCGACTGGAACCTGGAAGCCGCCGCGCACACGCGCTACAGCGTTGAGCGTCGTCTTCCCGCACCGCTGTTTCAGAAGGTGAGCGGTGTCGAGGAGGGCTTTCGCCTGCTCGGCTCCCCGGCCGCGCTGAGCGCCGCCCCGGACAAGCCGTTCGCCCGCGTCGCACTGAGCATCGGCCTTCCGCCGGAGGCCACCGGCCGAGAGGTGGTGGACCACCTGGTCGACACCTGGAGCCGCCCCGGCATCCCCCCGAAGACAGTCGGCCGCGAAGAGGCCGAAGCCAAGCAGAACGTGCTGCTCGGTGACGACGCGGACCTGACCCGTTTCCCGGTGCCGTTCGTGCACCACGGGGACGGCAACCGCTACGCCAACACCTATGGCGTGATCATCGCCCAGACCCCGGACGGTTCGTGGACCAACTGGTCCATCGCCCGGATCATGATGGTCGACGGCAAGCACATGACCGGTCTGGTCATGCACCCTCAGCACATCGCCCAGGTCTGGCAACAGTGGGTCGACCTCGGCAAGCCCATGCCGTACGCCCTGGTGCAGGGCGGCGACCCGGCCATTCCGTTCATCGGCGGTGTCCCGCTGCCCGACAACGTCAACGAGGCCGACTACATCGGCGCACTGATCGATGAACCGCTCAAGGTGGTCAAGGCCGAACTGTCGGATCTGCTGGTCCCCGCCAGTGCCGAGATCGTCATCGAGGGCCACCTCTCCATCGAACGCTCCGGCGTGGAGGGGCCGTTCGGCGAATACGCCGGCTACATTCCGACCGAGACGAGCCTCCAGCCGGTCTACAGCGTGGAGGCGATCACCTACCGCGACGACCCGATCTGGCCCCTGGTCGCGGAAGGCACACCCGTCGACGAGTGCCACACCTCGCAGACCATCGGCATGGCCGTCGGTTCAGTGGCCGCGCTGCGTGCAGCAGGCCTTCCGGTCACCACCGTCTGGGGCTCGATGTACAGCGCAGGCCACTGGTATGCGGTGACCGTGCCCTCCGACTGGCGCGACCAACTGCCCGGCACCACGCCCGAAGAGTTCGCCCGCCGGGTCGGCGAGACCCTCTACTCGACCAAGTTCGGCCACTGTCTGCCGCAGGTGTTCCTGCTCGACGACGACATCGATCCCGCTGACGAGCATGCCTTGTTGTGGGCACTGGCCACCCGGGTCCACCCGGTGGACCGCAAGGTCCACTTCGAAGACGGTCCGATCCTGCCGCTGCTCGCCTGCTACACCGAGGAAGAGCGGCACGCCGCACATGCCACCAAGGTGGTGCACGAGGCACTGCTCCCCGCCCCCGGAGAACGCCAGGTGACCTCCAATTTCGAGCACGCCTACCCCGCCGAGGTGCGGGCCAAGGTGTTGGCCCGGCACCAGCGCTGACTCCGATGGGACGCGGGGCGGTCGTGCCCAGCCCGGGCTGCGCCCCGGCCGCCCTGCGTCCCGTGCCTCTTCGGATCGGCGCGATACCGGGCATTCAGGCAAGTTCAAGCGAAGGGTACGTACATGCGGTTGGTCGTCGGGATGACGGGCGCCACGGGCGCGATTCTGGGCATCCGATTGCTGGAGGAACTACGCCGGCAGCCGGACGTGGAGACACACCTGGTCATGAGCCGCTGGGCGCGGGCGACCATCGAGCTGGAGACCTCGTGGACGGCGCGGCAGGTCGCGAAACTGGCGGATGCGGTGCACGGCCCCGAGGACCAGGCGGCCGCCATCTCCAGCGGGTCGTTCCGCACCGACGGCATGGTGATTCTGCCGTGCAGCGCCAAGACGCTCGCTGCGATCCGGGCCGGTTACGGAAGTGACCTCGTGTCACGGGCGGCAGATGTCGTTCTCAAGGAACGGCGGCCCCTGGTGCTCGGCGTGCGGGAGACCCCGCTGTCGGCCATTCACCTGGAAAACATGCTGGCCCTCTCCAGGATGGGCGTGACGATGCTGCCGCCCATGCCGGCCTTCTACAACAAGCCCGAATCGATGGACGACATCGTGAATCACCTTGTCGCCCGCGTCATGGACCAGTTCGGCCTCGACAGCCAACGCGCGGTGCGCTGGCAGGGCCCTTCCACCGCACGCGGCGACCACGCCCCCTCCACGCCTCGTGGCCCGGACACGGCCGTTGCCTGAGTCGTAGGGGCTGCCGCCGTCGGGCCGCGACGGCGGCAGCGCTCCCCGCAGGTTTCAGCCCTTGCGGGGGTAGAAACTGCCGTTGGCGTCGCCGTGGGACGTGCAGTCCGTGTCGTGGTAGCGGTCGACGAAGGTGCCGGTGACGCCGGTGAACGCGTCGTACGTCTGGTCCAGGGGCAGGTCTGTGCTCACCCTGAACCGCAGCTGTACGTGGACGGACTCGCGAGGCTTCAGCGTCTTCGGGCCGGGGACGGTGCCGCGGGGCCTTTCCGTGCCACCCGGCTTGCCCGGCTCACCCGGCTTGGTGGTGGGGGGCTGCGTCGGCTTCGCGCCCGCGGGGAGGATGGTGAAGTCGTACCAGGCTTCCTTGGCCGAACCACAGGAGCCGTCGGTTGCGGTGGTCGCCGGCGGCGAGCGCGTATCCGGCGCCGGGCTTGGCGTTCTTGACCGCGCGGGTCCGCAGTTGGAGCGTGCGGGCGCTGCGCGGACCGACGGCGAAGAAGCCGAACAGGTCGTCGGGCTCCGCGTCATGGAAGGCCTTCCACCGCCCCGTCTTGGGGTCGCGGTACTCGGTCTCCAGTTCCCAGTAGGGGCGGTCGACATCGTCTGCGGAGGACACGAGCAGGAAGGGTTGGACCTCCTCCAGGGGCTTGCCGGTGGTGTGGGTGAGCGTCATGGAGATCGTCATCGTCGTCGACGAAGACGTCGCCCCCTTCGACCTCCCTCAGGTGATGTGGGCGCTGTCCACCAAGGTCAACCCGGCGGGCGACCTGGTCACTCTGCCGAACTTCCCCGTGGTGGGGCTCGACCCGGCCTCCGAGCCGGCCGGCATCACCCACAAGCTCGTCATCGACGCCACCACCCCCGTCGCACCCGACGACCGCGGCCGCTACGGCCAGCCCGTCACGACCTGCCCGAGATGGCCGAGTGGGCGGCGAAGCTGCACGCCCTGCGCGCCGCGGTCTGATCCCCGTACCCCCCCTGTATCTGGAGGCTCACCAAGACCTGTCCCCGCTGCGCAGCCACCCGCATTCGAGCAGCTGGCCACTTCACCGGTCCCGGCGTCTGGGACGTTCTGCCGCGCCGGACCTTCTTGTACCCCTGGCGCACCACCGAACCGGTCCGCCGCACCAGCCGTGACGCCTACCCGGAGGAGTTCCGCATGACCCGGCCCGACCCCACTCCCGGCGACGCCCTGGCCCACACCACCCGGTGACGCCCGGCCGCCCCGGCCCCGGTCGGGGCGGCACCCCCGTTGGCCTGGGGACGTTCGTCCTGTCCATGGCTGTCTGTGCCAAGATTCGCCTGGAGCCTCACCGCGTGGCCCCGCTGGCCACCCGCCGGCGCTGCAACGATGCGGAGACACCGCGGCCATGCCCGAGCAGTCCCTCGCCGACACTCCGATGCACCTGTTGCGTCGCGCGCTGCAACAGCTCACTGCGGTCTGGCATGCAGAGGTTCCCGACCTCACCGCCCCCCAGTACGCCGTCCTCACCGTTCTCGTCGACTCACCCGGCAGCACCCAGGTGGAGCTCTGCAGGGCCACCGCGATCGACCGGTCCACCATGGCCACCATGCTCGACAGACTCGCCTCCCGTGGTTGGGTCACTCGCGAGGTCGACCCCGCCCACCGCCGCCGGCACCAGGTCCGGCTGACTTCCGAAGGCCGTGATCTCCTGCGTCGTGTCGCCCCCGCGGCCGCCCGCGTCGACAGCTGGCCGGTCGAGCGGCTCGGCGCTCGGCGACTGGAGGAGCTCCTGCCGCTGCTGCGGGAGCTTGCCGGGGTGGAGGAGGAACGCGGTGACTGAGAGCCGCCCGACAGGCGGCTCCTCGGTCCGCGCGGGCGTGCGCCGACATGACCAACATCCCCTGGAGACAAGCCTGTTCGCCGGATTCAGCTGCGGTGGGCGGCTGCCGTGGACGTCCCACTCACCCGTCATCGGGATGTGCCGCCGGGCACGCCTTGAAGGGGCTGCTCGGTCCAGATGGTCTTTCCGCGAGGGCCATGGCGGCAGCCCCAGCGGGTGGTCAGCTGGGCGACGAGGAACAAGCCGCGGCCTCCTTCATCGGTGGACCGGGCCCGGCACAGCCGGGGCTGGCTGTTGCTGCCGTCGGATACTTCACAGACCAGGATGCGGTCGCGGGTGAGGCGCAACTGCACAGGGCCGACCGCGTAGCGGATGGCGTTGGTGACAAGCTCGCTGACGACCAGTTCGGTGGTGAACGTCAGGTCCTCCAGGCCCCAGGCGCCGAGCTGCCTGGACGTGACGGAGCGAGCCGCTGGAACGATCTTGGGGTCGCGAGGAAAATCCCACGTCGCCGTATTTTCGTCGAGCACGGTACGGGTGCGAGCCAGCAGCAGCGTGACGTCATCTCCGGGAGCGGGGTCCGAGAGCTGTTCGACAAGACGGTCGGCCGCTTCTGGCAGGTTGCACTCTGAGCGCAACGCCATCAGAAACGGCGTCTTATGAGAAGACGATCTCTCAGCCAGCAGGTCGTGATACTTCCCTGACGGCTCCCGCGGCCGGACCCGAGGCGCGGAAGGTGCGCCGGTATGCCGACGGGGCGACCCCCGCCTCCGCCGCCAGGTGCCGCCGCAGCGAGGTGGCGGTGGCGAAGCCGACCTCGTGGGCGACCCGTTCCACCGGCAGGTCGCTGGACTCCAGCAGGTGTCGCGCCCGCCGCAGCCGCTGCTGGGTCAGCCAGCGGCCGGGGCTCAGGCCGGTCTCCTCTTGGAAGCGTCGGGCGAAAGTGCGGGTGCTCATCGCCGCGTGCGCAGCCAGTTCGTCCAGCGACAGCGGCAGTTCCAACCGCTGCAGCGCCCAGTCGCGAGTGGGCCCGGTGCCGGTTACGCTCGCCGGCGGCAGCGGCCGCTCGATGTACTGCGCCTGCCCGCCGTCCCGGTACGGCGGGCAGACGCAACGACGGGCTACGTGGTTGGCCACCTCGCTGCCGTGGTCCTGGCGCACCAGGTGCAGGCAGACGTCGACACCGCTCGCTGCCCCGGCGGAGGTCAGCACATCACCGTGGTCGACGAAGAGCACGTCGGCGTCGAACTCGACCTTGGGGAACAGTTCCTGGAAGTGGTCGGCGAGCGCCCAGTGGGTGGTGGCCCGCCGCCCGTCCAGGAGACCGGCGGCGGCCAGCAGGAAGGCGCCGGTGCAGATGGACACCAGACGGGTGCCAGGGCGGATGCGGGACAGGGCGGCGAGGGCCTGCGGGTCCGGGGCGGTGGCCGAAGCCGGGGAGATCGCGTACGGAGGGATGACCACGGTGTCCGCCTCGGCCAGTGCCTCGGGACCGTGCCGGGGGGTGACGGTCAGGTCCGTGTTGGTACGCACGGGCTGGCCGTCCACGCTCGCGGACAGCACCTCGTAGCGGCCATCGGCGGAACCCAGGACCCGGTGCGGGATGCCGAGTTCGAAGGGGTAGACGCCGTCGAGGGCAAGGACGACGACCTTGTGGGCGTCAGGCCGCGGGTCCGGGTGCATCCGGCGGTGCAGCTCCGCCGCCCGCTCGGCGAGGTCGCGGGCCCAGGAGGGGGCGACGGACGCGGTGCGGGCGGTGGGGGTATCGACGGGCATGGCAGGATTGTATCGGAGGCTGACTTTTTTGCCATCGTCACGGGCGGACCGTACAGCCAGGATCGAGGCATGGCCTCCATAGACAACCCTGAAGACCGCATCTCCAGCCTCCTCTCCCCGGGCTCCGCCGAGGGCGCCCCCATGACGCGCGCCCTGCACCAGACGGAGCTCGGCGGCCCGGAGGTCCTGCATGTGGCCGAGGTTCCGCGGCCCGTGGCCGGCCCCGGGCAGAT
This sequence comes from Streptomyces sp. TM32, assembly GCF_004122755.1. Lineage (NCBI taxonomy): Bacteria > Bacillati > Actinomycetota > Actinomycetes > Kitasatosporales > Streptomycetaceae > Streptomyces > Streptomyces sp. TM32. Next base: position 17,393 of record NZ_SDIG01000003.1, on the reverse strand, counting down.
CCTGGTCGCCGTGCACGCGGCCGGATTCAACCCCACGGACTTCCATCACCGCGCCATGAGCATCTTCCTGCCGCCCCCGCCGCTCACCCTCGGCTGGGACGTCTCCGGCACTGTGGTGGAGACCGGCTTCGGCGTCACCCTCTTCCGGCCCGGTGACGAGGTGTTCGGCATGCTGCCCTACCCGCACGGGGCCGGCTCCCACGCCGAGTACGTGACCGGCCCCACCCGCGCCTTCGTCGCCAAGCCCGACGGGATCGACCACGTCCAGGCGGCCGCTCTGCCGCTGGCCTCGCTCACTGCCTGGCAGGCCCTCGTCGACACCGCGGGCCTCCGGGCCGGCCAGCGGGTGCTGATCCACGCCGCGGCCGGCGGTGTCGGTCATCTCGCCGTACAGATCGCCAAGGACCGCGGCGCACACGTCACCGGGACGGCGAGCGCCCCCAAGCACGACTTCCTGCGCGAGCTCGGTGCGGATGCCTGCATCGATTACCGCTCTGAGGACTTCGCCGACACCGAGGAGCGCTACGACGTCGTCCTTGACACCCTCGGCGGCCAGACCGCCACCCGTTCCGTGAGCGTGCTCCGCCCCGGCGGCGTCCTCGTCTCCCTGCTGCCGGTCGCCGAGGACACCCCGGCCGCGGCGGAGAAGGCACAGGTCCGCGCCGTCAACCTGCTCGTTGAGCACGACCAGGCCGGGATGCGCGCCATCGCCGAGCTCGCCGACCGGGGCAAGCTCCGCGCCCACGTCTCCGGAACCTTCCCCCTCGCCGAAGGCGCCCAGGCCCACGTCCTGGGACAGACGGGCCGCACCACGGGCAAGCTGGTCATCACCGTGCGCTGAGGCGGATCGCGGTTCGTGATCGACCACGTGCACCAAGCGACATGCTGAAGCCGTGGATCGCGCGCCGCGACCAGCTGGGACGGTTCGTCCTGCGCGGCGACCCGCGCGACATCAGCCGGATCTGGGCCCTGGGCCCGGTAACGCAGATGCGCCAGATCATGACACTGCCGCGGCCTCCACTCGTAAGGCCCGCCGCGACCGGCCGCGCCGCGACACCGCCTCGGCCGGTCGCGGTGCCGCCGGGTCATTGAAGGACTTGAAGTCGAATCATCGTCGTGACAATCCCTTCCGGAAGGCAGGCAGAGCCGTGGAAAAGCGCAGGATCGTGTTGCTGGGCGCAACGGGGTACACCGGGCAGAGAGTGCTTCGGGAACTCCTCGCACGAGGTGAGAAGCCAACCCTGATCGGGCGAAACCGAACCAAGATGCTGACCCTGGCCGACCGCTTCGAGGCGGAGCTACCGGTCGTCGAGGCCGACGTCACCTCGGCGGCCGACCTCACGCGCCTCCTGGGGCCCAGCGATGTCGTCCTCTCCACGGTCGGGCCGTTCATGCAACTCGGCATGGCCACGGTCACGGCGGCGGCGCAGGCAGGTGCGCACTACTTCGATTCTTCGGGAGAGGGGCCCTTCGCCCGCCGCGTCCTCCTCGAACTGGGCTCCGTCGCGGCCGCCCGGGGAGCCACCGTGGTGCCCGCCTTCGCCTACGACTACATGCCGGGAAACCTCGCCGGCGCGCTGGCTGTGCACAAGGCCGGCGAGCGCGCACGCCATGTCGAGATCGGCTACTTCTTCAGCCGCTCGGGACAGGGAGACGAACTGCTCTACCGGAGCACCCTGCGCGACATCTTCACCCTGACCACGGCAGGCACACGGCAGACGCTGGTCGCCTCGATGGTCGAGGGCGGGTTCGCCTACCGCTCTCCACGCCCCGGGACGCCTCCCCGTCTGGTCGACGAACGTGTCGCCAAGCGGGTCCGCACCTTCCGCCACGCCACTGTGAAACGCGCGGCCATAACCGTCCCCGGCACGGAACACCTCGGCCTGCCGGAGGCCTTCCCCCAGTTGGAGAGCGTCGAGGTGGGTCTGGGCTGGTTCGGGAGGTGGACCCGCCCGGTACAGATCGCCGCCACGCTGCAGGCGCCACTGCTGCGGTCGGCGAAGGTGCGGGCCGCATTGCTGCGGTGGTCCGAGCGGCTCCCCGGATCGCATCGCGAACCGGACCCCGACGGCCGTTCTCTGATGATCGCCGTCGCCCGCGACGGCGACGGCCGCCCCCTGGCCAGGTCCGTTCTCACCGGACCGGATCCGTACGAGATGACGGGCTCCCTTCTGGCCTGGGGCGCCGTCCATGCGGCGGCGCCGGATGCTGCCCTCGAACCCGGCGTGCACGGACCGGTCGCGGCCTTCGGGCTCGACACCCTCGTCCATGCTGCCGCCGAGGCCGGAGTACACGAAGTCGACGAGGTGTCGGCGCGCCGTCGATGATTCGCCGCGCTCGCCGTAGCTCAGGCATACGACCCGCACGTCGTGGCCGCGTTCGGCGTACAGGGCCAGCGCGCCGCCGGCGCGCCATACGAAGTCACCGGAGTGGGCGCTGATCACCACAACCGAAGGACGTTTGTCGTCAGCCATTGCTGCTGTCCTGGCCTTTCTCGGCGGTCCTGCCGCCGCCGGGGGACATCGTCGGGGCATGGAGGAAGCGGGGAGGATTCGAGGGGTTCGGGGCAAAGCGCCCGCGCCCGGCCCGGGGTACGCAGATCGTCTTGGTGTCGTCGAGGTCTGCTCCTCCGTGCTGAGGACGGCGTCGCGGTGGCCGAGTTCCCTTCGACACGTCCGACGCTACCGAGCGGTGCGATCCCGGGTATCTCGCTAATGACCGGACTCGCCCGGAGGCGTGTCCCGCCGCCACTACGTCATTCGTCGCGCACCACCACGATCGGTGGGTGCCGGTTGCGCCGCCGGCAGCGCCATCGCCCGCACCGGCGGGTCATCATCGATCGAGGTCTCTCGCGGGTTGGGAAACACCGCAATTCACACCACATCTGGCATTTATCAACATTTGCCGCCAGGGGTGGCTGCGAGGGCGAGGACCGCCACGGCCGGGGTGCGTGCAGTGACCGACCTGGGCCGGGCCGGCTCGTAGACTTGTGCTGACCTGGTGCGACCCAGCGCCCACGGAGAGGGAGAACATGCAGGCCGGAGCGGATAGTTGAGATTTCTGCACACCTCCGACTGGCATTTGGGGCGGTCCTTTCACCGGGTGAATCTGCTCTCCGCGCAGCGGGCCTTCCTCGATCATCTCGTCGAGACGGTGCGCGCCCGGGACGTCGATGCGGTGCTGGTCGCCGGTGACATCTACGACCGTGCGGTGCCGCCGCTCGCCGCCGTCGAGCTGTTCGACGAGGCGCTGCACCGGCTCGCCGGGCTCGGGGTCCCGACCGTGATGATCTCCGGCAATCACGACTCCGCCCGTCGGCTGGGCGTCGGTTCCGGACTGATGGAACGGGCCGGCATCCACCTGCGGACCGACCCGGCAGGCTGCGGTACGCCCGTGCTGCTCGACGACGCGCACGGCCCGGTGGCGCTGTACGGGCTGCCGTACCTCGAACCCGCCATGGTGCGGGACACCCTCGGCGCCCGGCGGGCCGACCATGCCGAGGTGCTGGGCGCGGCCATGGACCGGGTACGGGCCGACCTCGCCGGACGGCCCGCGGGGACGCGCTCGGTGGTGCTGGCGCATGCCTTCGTCACCGGCGGCGCGGTCAGCGACAGCGAGCGGGACATCACCGTCGGCGGGGTCGCGTCCGTCCCGGCGGCCGTGTTCGACGGGGTGGACTACGCCGCCCTCGGGCATCTGCACGGCTGTCAGACCCTCACCGAGCGGGTCCGCTACTCCGGATCGCCGCTCGCCTACTCCTTCTCCGAGGCCGGGCACCGCAAGTCCACCTGGCTCGTCGAGCTCGACGCGGCGGACTCCGTACACGCCGAGCGGGTGGACTGCCCCGTACCGCGGCCGCTGGCCCGGCTCCGGGGAACGCTGGAACAGCTGCTGGACGACCCGGCACAGGCGCGGCACGAGGACTCCTGGGTCGAGGCGACGCTCACCGACACCGCCCGTCCGCCCGAGCCCATGGCCCGCCTCACCAAGCGTTTCCCGCACCTCGTCAGCCTCGTCTTCGACCCCGGCGAGGCCCCCGGCGGCTCGCCGGCCTCGTACGCCCAGCGGCTGCGCGGCCGCAGCGACCAGGAGATCGCCGAGGACTTCGTGGCACACGTACGGGCCGGCCGCGCGGCCGATGCGCAGGAGAAGGCCGAGCTGCAGTCGGCGATCGACGAGGTACGCACCGCCGAGATGGCGGCCGAGGGGGTGCGATGAGGCTGCACCGGCTCTCGCTCACCGCCTTCGGTCCCTTCGGCGCCGCGCAGACCATCGACTTCGACCGACTCGCGGGCGAGGGCCTCTTCCTGCTGCACGGGCCGACCGGCGCGGGCAAGACCTCGGTCCTGGACGCGGTGTGCTTCGCGCTGTACGGGTCGGTGCCCGGAGCGCGGCAGAGCGGTCAGGCGCTGCGCAGCGATCTGGCGGACCCGCTGACGCCCACCGAGGTCGTCCTCGAACTGAGCGTCGCCGGGCGGCGGTTGGAGATCACCCGGCTGCCCGAGCAGCCCCGCCCCAAGAAGCGGGGCAGCGGCACGACGAAGGAGAAGGCGCAGAGCAGGCTGCGGGAATTCGTGCCGGCCGGGCCCGGCGCGAAGGGAGCGCCGGGCGGCGACGAGTCCGGACCGGACGGCCACTGGAAGGCGCTGAGCCGCTCCCACCAGGAGATCGGTGAGGAGATCGGCCAGCTGCTCGGGATGAGCAAGGAGCAGTTCTGCCAGGTGGTGCTGCTGCCGCAGGGCGACTTCGCGCGCTTTCTGCGGGCCGATGCGGAGGCCCGCGCGCGGCTGCTGGGGCGGCTCTTCGACACCCGGCGGTTCGCGGCGCTCGAAGAGCAGTTGAACGCGCGCCGCAAGGCCGCCGCGGACACGGTCCTGGCGGGCGACGAACGGCTGCTGGCCCTGGCACACCGGATGGCACAGGCGGCCGGTGAGAGCGCCGACCTCACCGACCCGTCGGTCCGGGCGCCGGACGGGGGCGGGGAGGGGCAGACGGCAGCGCGCGGACGCGGTGGCGCGTCGGTTGCCGGGCGCGGCCGCGGGGCGACGGCGGTCATGACGCGGCCGGCGGCCACGGCGACCGTACCGGGACAGGGCGGAGCGATGGAGCCCGGCGGGCGGGGGACGGCCCGCGCCGCCGCCGCGGACGAACCGGCCGTACCGGGCCCGGGCGAACCGGGTTTCGTGGAGACGGTGCTGGTGCGGGCGGCCGTCGCCCGGGTGAGCGCACGGGAACGGCTGGCCGTGGCCGGCAGCGCGGTCGCGGCCGCAGAGGCCGCGGAGCGGGCGGCGGCCGAGCAGTGGACGGTGGCGCGCGAGCGGGACCGCCTCCAGCAGCGGTACGCCGACGCCCGGCGGCGGGCCGGCCGGCTCGAAGCCCACGCCGAGGAGCGGGAACACACCCGCGGCAGGCTGGAGCGGGCCCGCGCGGCGGCGGCCGTCGCTCCCGCGCTCGCCCTGCGCGACGCCGCCCGGCGCGAGCTCGATGCCGCCCGGCGCGCCGAGCGGGAGTGCCGGGGCCCGCTGCCCGCCGGCCTCGCCGAAGCCGCGGGGGAGCATCTCGCGGCGCGGGAGCGGGCGTTGCGGGAAGACCTGGGCTCGCTCACCGCGGCCCGCCGGGCCGAGCGGCGGGCCGCCGACATCGCGCGGGAGCGGGCCGCCCTCGACCGCGAGGCGCGCGCCGACGAGCAGACGCTGCTGGACGCCGCCGAGTGGCTCGCCGTATGGGACGAGACCCAGCGGGCCCATCAGCAGCGCATCGAGACGGCACAGGAGGCCGCCACCCGGGCCGAACAGCTCGGGGCCCGGATCGTACCGGCCGTCGAGCGCGCGGAGGCGGCCCGTCGGCGCGACCGGATCGGCGACGACGTACGCACCGCGGAAAGAGAGTTGCTCGTCGCCAGGGAGCGGTCCACGGCCGCCCACGAACAATGGCTGGAGCTCAAGGAGCAGCGGCTGCGCGGGATCGCCGCCGAGCTCGCGGCCGGGCTGCGCGACGGCGCGGCCTGCGCGGTGTGCGGCGCGACCGAGCACCCCGACCCGGCGCGGGCCGGTGCCGGCCATGTCGACCGGGCGGCCGAGGAGGCCGCGCAGGAGGCCCACCGACAGGCCGAGCGGACCCGCCGGCAGGCGGAGGCCGAGTGCCAGTCGGCCAAGGAGGCACTGGCCGCCGCGGCCGCCGCGGCAGGGGACGCCTCGGCCGCCGAACTCACCGCGCAGATCGAGGAGTTGCGTGCCGAGTACGCCCGTGCCCAGGCACTCGGCGCCGGCCTGCACGCCGCCCGCGAGGCGTTGGGGCACGCCGAGCGTGAATACGAGCGGCGCCGTGCCGAGCAGCAGCAGGCCGAGCGCCGGGCTGCCGCCCGTACCTCCCACCGCGAGGCGCTGGACCGCGAGCGGGCCGCCCTGGAGGAGGAGCTCGCCCGGGCGCGGGGCGACAGCCCGAGCGTGGCCGACCGGGCCTCCCGGCTGGAGCGGCAGGTGACCCTGCTCGCCGAGGCGGCGCAGGCGTCCCGTACGGCGGAGTCCTGCGCCCGGCGGCTCGAAGAGACCGCGGCCGGGCTCGCCGACGCCGCCTCCGCGGCCGGATTCGACACCGCCGAGGCCGCCGCGCAGGCGTTGTTGAGGGACGGCGAATGGCGGGCACTACAGCAGCGGCTCGACGACTGGCAGGTCGAATCCGCCGCGGTGCAGGCGGAGTTGGCCGACCCGCAGGCCCGCGCCGCCGCGGCGCTGCCGCCCGCCGACCCGGCCGCCGCGCAGGGCGCGCACCAGGCCGCGGCGGTTCGGCTGCGTACCGCCTCGGCCACCCTCGCCGCGGCGCAGGAGCGCTGCGCCGCGCTCGACCGGCTCTCCGCCCGTGCCGAGGCCGACGCCCGCCAACTGGCCCCGCTGCGCGCCGACCACGACCGCATCGCCCGGCTCGCCGCCCTCGCCTCCGGCACCTCCGCCGAGAACGCACGGCGGATGCGCCTGGAGTCGTATGTGCTCGCCGCCCGGCTCGAACAGGTCGCGGCCGCCGCCAGCGCCCGGCTCCAGCGGATGTCCGCCGGCCGCTACACCCTCGTCCACTCCGACGAACGGGCCGGCGGCGCCCGGCGGTCCGGCCTGGGGCTGCATGTCATCGACTCCTGGACCGGCCACGAACGGGACACCGCCAGCCTCTCCGGCGGCGAGACCTTCTTCGCCTCGCTCGCGCTGGCGCTCGGCCTCGCGGACGTCGTCACCGATGAGGCGGGCGGCGTCCGGCTGGACACCCTCTTCATCGACGAGGGATTCGGCAGCCTCGACGAACAGACCCTGGACGAGGTGCTGGACGTGCTGGACTCGCTGCGCGAACGCGACCGCAGCGTCGGCATCGTCAGCCATGTCCCCGACCTCAAGACCCGGATCCCCGCCCAGCTGGAGGTCGTCAAGGCCCGGTCGGGCTCGACGGTGCGCCACCGCGTACCGGGGTGAGCCTGCCGCCGGGGCCGTGGGACAGCGCGCTGCCGTCGGCGGTCCCGGCGGTCGCCGCAGAAAAACCGGGTGACGGCGGGACGGGCCGGCCACCAGGCTGATCCGCCATGACCTACGACAGCAACCGGCCCACCGCCGGCAAGCCCCACCGCGATGCGCTGCCGCTCCTCGGCCGCACCGCGCTGGTCACCGGAGCCAGCCGGCGCAGTGGCATCGGCTACGCCATCGCCCGACGGCTGGCCGCCTACGGCGCCGGTGTCTATCTGCACCACCATGTGCCGCACGACGCCGGGCAGCCGTGGGGAGCGGACCCGGGCGGCCCGGAGGCGGTCGCCGACGGAGTACGTGAGGTGGCCGTGCCCGGCGCGGTGGTGGCTCACGGGCCGGCCGACCTGGCCCGGCCGGACACCCCTGCCCGGCTCATCGACCGCGCGGCCGAGGCGCTCGGCGGCCGGCTGGACATCCTCGTCGCCAACCATGCGCTCAGTGGCAGCGACGGTCCCCTCGACACCATCGACGCGTCCATGCTCGACGCCCACTGGGCGGTCAACACCCGCTCGGTGATCCTCCTCGCCCAGGCCTATGCCCGCCGGCGCGCCGCGGGGGCGCCGGGCGGGCGGATCGTGCTGATGACCTCGGGCCAGGACCTGGGGGACGGCCTGCCGGAAGAGATCGCCTACGGCCTCGCCAAGGGAGCGCTGGCCTCGGCGACCCGCAGCCTCGCCACCACCTTCGCCGCCGCCGGGGTGACCGTGAACACCGTCAACCCGGGCCCCGTGGACACCGGTTACGCGGTCGGTGAGCTGCACGACCGGGTCGCACGGAGCTTCCCCGGCGGCCGGTGGGGCGCACCCGACGACCCGGCCCGTCTGATCGCCTGGCTCGTGACCGAGGAGGCGGGCTGGATCACCGGGCAGGTCATCAACTCCGAGGGTGGCTTCCGGCGTTGAGCGGTTCCTCGTCCTCGGCGCCGGCCGGGTTCGGTGCCACGGCGGCGGCCTCGTAGGCACGGAGCCCCTCGCGCTCACCGACGAAGCGGAAGCCGGCCCGTTCCAGTACGCGCTGCGAGGGGAGGTTCTCCGGCTCGGTCAGGGCGCACACCGTCCGTACCTCGGGGTGGGCCGCCGCCCACCCGGCCAGCAGCCGGACCGCCTCGGTCGCCCACCCGGCGCCGCGGGCGGACGGGGAGAGGTCGTAGCCGATCTCCACGAAGCCCTCGTCGTCCGGCGGGCCGTGGAAGCCGATGCTGCCGAGCGCCGTACCGGCCACCGCGTCGGTCAGCACGAAGACGCCCCAGCCGGGGCGGTAGTGGCCGGCCGCTGCGGCCCGGACCGCGATGCCGGCGCCGCCGGAGGTCGTCTCGGCCGGGGCGCCGTCGATCCAGTCGAACCCGGCGGACTCGCCGTCCGCGACCCGTGCGGCGGTGGTCGGCAGCAGGGCGCGCAGCGCCACCCGGCCGGCCGTGAGCGCCAGCGGGTACCCGGCGCCCGCGGTCACCAGCGCCTCGAACAGCGGCCGGTGGTCCAGCCCGGCGGGCAGGCCGCTGACCTGGCCGTCACCGACCTCCACCACCCGCCATACCCCGTCCGCACGCCGCGCCAGATCCGTGGTGACGAAGCGCGCGCCCAGCGCCCGGACCGCGGGCGCCACCGAGGCGAGGTCCGGGACGGGCCGCAGCCCCGGAGTGTCGGGATGCGGACCGGTCAGCACCGGTTCGCCGTCCAGCCACCACACCCGGGCCGTACCCACCGCATCGAAGGACTCGACGGCCGGCGCGGCCGGCTCCGGGGCCCGGCCGACGGCGTACGGAAGCCGGATGCTGCGCGGCGTCAGCGCGCGGAACGTGTCGTACCAGCCGGGGAGTTCATGGGCTGTGCGGTAGGCGGCGGGGGAGGTCAGCAGCCGGCCGCCGTGGGCGGCGAGCGCCCCGGCGAGTGCGGCATACCGTTCGGGCGGCAGCGCCCAGCCGCGGTACCAGACCGGTCCGGCGCCCCGGGGAACCCTGGCCAGCGCCCCCTCGGTGTCCCCGGCGAGCAGCGCCTCGTGGTCGAGCACCGCACACCCGGCGCCGGCCGACAGCGCCGTGGTGGCCTCGGCCGCGAAGCGCGGGTCCGCCCCCAGCCTGCGGCCGGGAGCCGTCCCCGGCCCGGCGCGGCGGGGGGCGCCGGAGAACAGAAGCAGCGGCGAGCCGGCCGCAGGGTCCACTGTCATGTCAGCAGACCCTACGGAGGGCGGCGGGCCGGTCACCGCACCGGGCGACCCGCCCCGCCACCGTGTCCGGGTCCGGCCTCAGAGCACCGACAGCTCGCTGCGCAGATCGTCCAGGCCCAGCGAGCCCTGGGACAGGGCGGCCATGTGCCAGGCCTTGAGGTCGAAGTCCGCGCCGTGCCGGGCGCGGGCCGCCTCCCGGCCCTCCAGCCACACCCGCTCGCCGAGCTTGTAGCCGATCGCCTGGCCGGCCATGCCCTGATAGCGGATGATCTCGCTCTCGACGAAGTCGGCCGGGCGGCTGCAGTGGCTCGCCAGGAACTCGTGCGCCAACTGCGGGGTCCAGCGCTCGCCGGGGTGGAAGGGGGAGTCCGCCGGGATCTCCAGTTCCAGATGCATCCCGATGTCGATGATGACCCGGATGGCCCGCATCATCTGTGCGTCCAGATAGCCCAGGCGCCGCTCGGCGTTGGTCAGGAAGCCCAGCTCGTCCATGAGCCGCTCGGCGTACAGCGCCCAGCCCTCGGCGTTGGCGCTGACGATGCCCACGGTCGTCTGGTACCGCGAGAGCCGGTCGGCGACATGGACCCACTGCGCGAGCTGGAGGTGATGGCCGGGCACCCCCTCGTGGTACCAGGTGGAGACCAGGTCGTACGCCGGGAAGCGGGTCTCGCCCATCGGCGGCAGCCAGGTGCGGCCGGGGCGGGAGAAGTCCAGCGACGGCGGGGTGTAGTACGGGGCGGCGGCGCTGCCGGCCGGCGCGATCCGCGACTCCACCCGGCGTACCCGTTCGGCGAGTTCGAAGTGGGTGCCGTCGAGCGCCTCGATGGCCTCGTCCATCAGCGACTGAAGCCACCGACGGGTCTCCTCCACGCCCTCGACGGCCTCGCCGTGCTCATCGCACCAGGCCAGTGCCTCCCACGGGGTCTTCGCGCCGGGCAGCACCTTCTCGGCCTCGGTCTCCATCTCGGCCAGCAGCCGGTGGAATTCGGACCAGCCGTACGCATACGCCTCGTCCGCGTCGATGTCCGCGCCGTTGTAGTAGCGGGCGAGCCGTCCGTAACGCTCCCGGCCCACCACGTCCGGCGCGCCCGCAATGGCCGGAAGGTAGCTGTCCCGGAACCACTCGCGCAGCTCCACCAGGGCACCGGTCGCCAGGCCGGCGGCCTCGGTCAGCTGGTCGCGCAGCGTGTTCGGGCCCGGGTCGGTGAACTCGGCGAACCAGCTGCGGTCCGTGCCGATCCACTCGTCCAACTGGCCGATGACCGTGGTGACCTGAAGCGGTCCGGCCGGCAGACCGCGCTTGCGGCCGGCGTCCAGGGCGGCGCGGTAGCCCTCCAGCGCGGCTGGTACGGCCCGCAGCCGCAGCTCGATCGCCGCCCAGTCCTCGTCGGTCTCGGCGGGGGTGATCGTGAAGACCTCGCGGACGCTGTGCAGTGGCGAGCTGAGGTTGCTGACGGTGCGCAGGCCCTCGCCCGCGTCATGGACGGCCAGCTGGGCGGTCAGGCGCTCGCGCAGCAGCCGCGCGCAGACCTGCTCGGCGGGGAGCTCCGCGCCCGGCCGGGCCTCGGCCTCGGCGAGCTTCTCCAGCGTCGCACGGGCGAGCTGGGCCAGCGCCTCCTGGCCGGTCGGCGAGAAATCGGGGAGTTTGCCGGAGCTCTCGGGGACTCCGAGGAAGGTGCCGGTGATGGGGTCCAGGTCCACGAAGGCGTCGACATACGCGTCGGCGAGCTGGCGGGGCAGCGGGCCGCCCTGGGAGGTAGTGGTGTGGGGCATACGGGCCATCCTCGTACGGATGGCCCGCCGCGTCACCATCAATCGGCCAATGGCTCACGCCGATGGTGACGGCGTGGCCGGCCGGGCGGCACTGCGCCCGGCCGGCTCACCCGCGTCCACGGCGGTGGCGCCGCGGTGGTCGTGCTCAGCGGCGCCCCGTGGCGTCCTGGATCCGTACGCTCTCGCGGGACTCGCGCCGGGCGGGCAGACCCGCCGGCCGGGCGGTGATCACCAGCGTGCCCTCCTCGATCTGGTAGTCGAGGGGCAGCCCGAGGCCGCGCATCGCCGCCACCATGCCGGTGTTGGAGGCCTGGGTGATCGCGTACACGCTCTCGCAGCCGGTCTCGGCCGCCATCCCCGCCAGCCGGCGCAGGAGTTCGGCTCCGATGCCGCGCTGCTGCCAGGCGTCCTCGACCAGGAGGGCGACCTCGGTCTCCTCGCCGTCCCACAGCAGATGGCCGAGGGCCACCAGCCGGCCGGACGCGGTCTCCACGGCCAGCGTGCGGCCGAACCGCGGGCTGAGCAGATGGCCGAGATAGCGGTCGGCGTCGCCGACCGGGCCGTGGTAGCGCAGGGCGAGGGTCCGCGGAGAGCAGCGGTCGTGCATCTCGCGGGCCGCGGCCAGGTCGGAGGTGTCGGCGCGGCGGATGGTGATCTCGTTGCCCTCGGGCAGCGTCAGCACATCCCGCCGCGGCGGCACCCGCTGGCCGAGCCTGGCGTCCAGGTCGACCAGGGCGCGCACCCGGGCGAACTCGGTGGGGGTGAACGGCAACTGCGGCCTTTCGATGGTGAGCGAGCCCCCGGAGGAGTCGCGGAACTTCATGCGGTGTTCCTCCAGCACGCCCTCGGTGGGCACCTGCTCGGCGAGCGGCCGGCCGCGCAGCGACCGCGCGGGCACCGAGTGGATCGTGCAGCGGCCCAACAACTGACGCAGGGCCAGCGGGAGTTCGGCAGAATCAAGCGCCGTACGGGTCGCCAGGCCCAGCATCCGGGTCGGGGCGTCGACGAGGTCGTGGGCGTCGGCCCGCTCCAGCCAGCTGTGGGCACCGCCCGCGCCGGCCACCGTACGGGTCAGCTCATCGGCCCGCAGCGAACCGGGCGCGCGCAGCAGGAACTCGTCGACCGTGCCGTCGGACAGCGGGTGGGTCTGCAGGCTGAGGATGTCCACCCGCTGCCCGGCCAGCGCCGTGCACAGGGCGGCCAGGCTGCCCGGCTCGTCCCGGACCGTGGTCCGCATCCGCCACAGCGTCGTCTCCTGGCCGGCGGCCTGGGGGGCCGGACCGGCGGGGGACGGCGCCGTGGCGCCGGTATCGGTCGGCGGCGGGGCGTTTTCGTGGCGTCGTGACCACCAGACGTGGAAGACGGCCGTGGCGAGCAGTGCCACCGCGGAGGAGCACAGCAGCACGGGGCCCGACGGGCCGTGTGCGACGGTGTTGGCGACGACGTCGGCCACCGCCACGGCGGTGAACATGGCGGCCAGCTCGACGAGGTCCCGCCGCCAATGCGGACGGCGGGTGGAACGGGCAGAGGATGCTTCAGTCATACACACAAGCCTGGCGGACAGGTGTTGCCTGATCACCAACACATTGTGTCCGACGGGTAAAAGACGCAATCGACACATTGGCCTTTACTGTCCCACCCGTCCCGGTTGGAGTGTCTTGCTGAACAACATCCTGCCGCCTTCCTGCCGCAACCGCACCGTCAGCTCCCCGCTTCCGCCGTCGATATCGATCTCGCCGAAGTTCTGCGGACTCTCCGCGGGAGAAGTGTTGGCACGGTCCGGCGCCTTGAGGAACGGCTGCTCGGGCCCGAAGGTTCCGTCCAGCTTCACCGCCTGGAAGCCGCCCGCGTTCAGCGGCCCCGACACGAACTCCCAGAAGGGCTCGAAGTCCTTGAACGCGGCCCGCTCCGGCGCGTAGTGCTGCGCCGAGGTGTAGTGGACGTCCGTGGTGAGCCAGAGGGTACCGGTGATCCGGTCGTGCTTGATGTGCCGCAACAGCTCGGCGAGCTGGAGCTCGCGCCCCAGCGGTGCGCCCGGGTCGCCCTGTGCCACCGCCTCGAAGTTGGTCTTGCCGTCCGGGACGACCAGGCCCAGCGGCATGTCGGAGGCGATCACCTTCCACACCGCCCGCGAGCGGGAGAGCTCCCGCTTGAGCCAGCGCAGCTGCTCGGCGCCGAGGATGCCCTGCCTGTCGTCGGTCTGCCGGCCCGGCGAATTGGCGTTGCGGTAACGGCGCATGTCCAGGACGAAAACATCGAGCAGCGGGCCGTGGTGCACCACCCGGTAGACCCGGCCGTGCCCGTCGGGCCGCAGCGTACGGATCGGGAAGTACTCGCTGAAGGCGCGCAGCGACCGTGCGGAGAGCACGTCCGCGTTCTTCTCCGTGTACCGGTCGTCGTCGAGCAGCTGCCCCGGGTACCAGTTGTTGTGCACCTCGTGGTCGTCCCACTGCGTGATCGTCGGCACCTGCGCGTTGAAGCGGCGCAGATTGTCGTCCAGCAGGTTGTAGCGGAAGGCGCCGCGGAACTCCGCGAGCGTCTCGGCGACCTTCGCCTTCTCCTCGGTGGTCACGTTCCGCCAGATCCGGCCGTCCGGCAGGGTCACCTTGTCGGTGATCGGGTTGTCCGCGTAGATGTTGTCGCCGCTGCACAGGAAGAAGTCCGGGTTCCGGCGCCGCATGTCCTCGTAGATGCGGTAGCCGCCGCGCTCCGGATTGATGCCCCAGCCCTGCCCGGCGAGATCGCCCGACCAGTGGAAGCGGACGTCCGCCCGCCGCCCCGCGGGTGCCGTGCGGAAGGTGCCGGCGACCGGCTCGCCGGTGCGCCGCGGGTCGTCCGGGTCGGCGAGCAGCACCCGGTAGTGGATCTGCTCACCCGAGGGCAGGCCGTGCAGCGAGGTGACGCCGGTGAAGTCCGTCCCCGGTCCGAGCACCGGACCGGTCCAGGACCGGGCGTGCCGGAACGACTCGGTCGCCGCGGTCTGCACCACCATCCGGGCCGGCCGGTCGGACCGCACCCAGACGAGCCCGGAGGACGTGCTCACATCGCCGACCTGGACACCCCACCCGGCGCCCGGCCGCCCGCTGCGGGCCTGCGCCGGTGCGGCGGACAAGAACGTGGGCAGCGCCAGTGTGGCCGAACCCACCGCCGCTCCCCGCAGCAGCGACCGCCGCCCGAAGCCGTCGGATTCCTGCGCCATACCGAACCTCCATGCCTCGACCGGTCTTGTCTGCCGCCCCGTTCGTATCGCTGTCCGGTGCCCCGTTGTCGAACGGACGGTGAACAGCGGCCCGTTCCCGGTGCGGTGCCGTTCGCCCGAACGGGTCCCGGGCCCTCGGACCCACCGGACCCGGGCCATGGTCGCAAGACCATCGGCCGATCGCCAGGATGCCACCACGGCCCCTACGTTCCTGATACGCGCCGCCGCCCGGCGGCCTTGAGAAAGGTGCCCCCATATGCCCGCCAACGGCTCGGCCCACCTCCGCATCGCCCGCCCGTCCCGCGACCTGGCGGCGGCCGAACGCTTCTGGAAGCAGGGACTGGGCCTCACCGAGCTCTTCCGGCACACATCCGAGGCGGGCGAGCACGCCCTGCTGATGCTCGGTTGGCCGGACGCCCACTGGCACCTGGAGCTGACCCTCGACCCGTCCGGCACGCTCCAGCCGTCCCCGACACCGGACGATCTGCTGGTGGTCTATCTGGGCGAAGCGGTACCGGCCGAGCTCGTCGCCCGGCTGGAGCGCAGCGGGGGCAAGCGGGTGGCCGCCTACAACCCCTACTGGGACGAGTGGGGTGTCACCCTGGAGGACCCGGACGGATACCGGCTGGTGTTGTCGTCGCGTGACTGGTCCAACTCCTAGCCGGCCCAGGGGGGTACCCGTCGGTTCGGGCGGTGCGGCCTGGCCGCACCGGGGCGAGCCGGCCCGGCCCGTCCGCCTTCGACCGACCGGCGCCCGCCGCCCCTATCGCACGGTGTCGAGGACGACCCGTGCCACCAGCGCCGGATCGTCGTTCATCGGCACATGTCCGCAGCCCGGCAGCCGTACCAGCCGGGCGCCCGGGATCGTGTGCTTGGCGCGGATGCCCTGGCGGGGGAGGAGCAGCCGGTCCCGGCTGCCCCAGCCGATCGTCACCGGGACGTCCGGCACATCGTCGGTGAACCGCACACCCCGGCCGGCTGCCAGCGTCGCGGCGAAGCCGGCCGCGTCGCGCAGCGCCCGGGTCTCCGCCACCACGGCATCGGCCGAACGGCGGCCCGGGTGGGCGTAGATGGTCCCGGTCAGCGAGGCCCGGCCGAGGGCGGACCGGGCCAGCGACTCCACCATCGGCTCCGGGAGTGCCTGGGCGCCCGCGTACATGCCGCGCAGCACGCCGAAGGCGTAACGCCGCTCGGCCGGGGTCCAAAAGCCCGCGGGCGACAGCGCGGTGACCGACCGGACGGCCCGCCGGCGGCCCAACTCCAGTGCCAGCAGCCCGCCCAGTGAGTTCCCGACCACATGCGGACGGTCGGCGCCGAGCTCCGTGAACGCCGCGGTGAGCAACGGAAGAACCGAGTCCAGGTCGTACGGGGAGTCTCCCGGCAGCGCGGGGGAGGCGCCGAAGCCCGGCAGATCGAGCGAGATGACCTCGTGGGACGCGGCCAGGATGTCGGACACCGGGTGCCAGGCCTGGAGATGGTGGCCGATGCCGTGCAGCAGCACGATCGGTTCGCCCGCGCCCTTGCGTTCGTACGCGACCGTGAACGGCGGCCGGTCCTCGGGCGTGATGCGGGCGAAGGAGACCTGGGCGGCCATGGGGAACTCCTCGGGGGGTGCGGTACGTGCGGTATTGCAGGGTGTGCACTGACACGATGCCAGCTGAGGCTACTGAGCGGTATGGGGCAGCCGGGGCGAGCAACAGGAGACCGCACGCACCGGGGGCGGCGTGCCGTATTCCCGCCGATCCCCTCGGAATCGGGTCCGGCACGATCCGGACGGCGCGGCGGGATTGGTCTTGACCAAGGGTGGGGGCGGTCATATCGTCGGGATACTGCAACAACCTTTCATAAAGAAGCGCTCATCAACGGGCAGGCGGACGGGCCGGCTTCACCGGCCGTGGGTGCGGGCCCGTGGGCCATGGGGGCACTACCCCACGGGGTGACGGCCGGTGTGGAGGACAACGGTGGGGACCAGGCAACTCGAACCGGTGCCGGAGCCGAAGTACTGGCACCTCAAGACCGTGCTCAGCGAGGCGCTGGACTCGGAGTTCGCGGTCGGCGAGATTCTTCCCAACGAGCGTGACCTGGCGGCCCGGTTCGGCGTCGCACGGGCCACGCTGCGGCAGGCCCTCGAACAGCTGGAGCTGGAAGGCAGACTGCAGCGCCGCCGCGGTGTGGGCACCACCGTCGCACCGCCGCGGGTCGGCGTCCCCGTCGGTCCCGCCCGCCACACCTGGCCCGGCGTCGCCGATGACGACTGGCAGCCGGTCGACGCCGTCGAGACCGACAAGGTGCCCGCCGCGGTGGCCAATCTGCTGGAGACGGCCCCCGGCGACCGGGTGCACCTCGTGCGCCGAAGCCGGGTCACGCACGATCAGCCCGTCGCCGCCGAGCTGCTGTACGTCCCGGCCTCCGTGGTCCCCGGCTGTGCGGCGGCCGTCTCGCCGGGCGCCCAGGCCCGTGCCCGTACGGTCCTGCGCGAGCTGCAGACGCTGGAGCTGGAGGGCCGCGACCGTACCGTGGAACTCGGTTCGGCCCGCGCCGAGGACGCCAAGCAGCTGGACCGACTGCCGGGCGCGCCCGTCCTGGTGGTCACCACCCGCTATGTCTCCGCAGGGCGCACGGCGGCCGTTGCGGTCGCCACGTACCGTGCGGACACCTGCCGACTGACCTTCGGCGAGAGCGACCCGGTCACGCTGCTCGCGGGCTGAGTCCCGGGGGCGGGTTCGGGGGTGACGAGCCGTCAGTGATGCCCC